>CAKZNX010000207.1 GCA_937132045.1 uncultured bacterium | reverse complement strand
CGTCGTACGCCTGTGCAGCCCGCTCAGGAGGCGGCGGCTCCCGCGACTGCGGTCGCGGTGGTCAGCGCACGCATCGGTGACATCCCCTTCACCGTCTCCGTGACTGGGTCGCTGCAGGCGCTGGACGATGTGATCATCTCCGCCAAAGTACCGGGCAAGATCGCAAAGGTACATGTGCGCGAGGGCGATTCCGTGCGAGCGGGGCAGGTGGTGGCGGAGCAGGACACGAGCGATCTTGCAGCACAGGTGCGTCAGGCGGAGGCGGCTCTGAAGTCGGCTCAGGCTCGCCTGAAGCAGGCAGAGACCGCTCTGGCACTGCAACCCACCCAGAACGAAACGAGCCTTCGTCAGGCGGAAGCGGCTCTGGAGGCAGCCCGGGCGCGACTGCGGGCGATGGAGACAGGCGCCCGTCGGCAGGAGCGCCAGCAGGTGGAACAGCAGGTGGCTTCAGCGAAGGCAAATCTGGACAACGCGCAGGCGAACATGGAACGCGTGCGTCGGCTATACCAGCAAGATGCCGTGCCCAAACAGCAGCTGGATGCGGCGCAGACCGCCTACGACATCGCGCTGGCACAGTATCGCACCGCTCAGGAGCAGTTGAGCTTGGTGCAGGAGGGCGCTCGCGAGGAGGACATCGAGGCTCAGCGCGCGATGGTCAGACAGGCGGAAGAGGCGGTGCGACTGGCGCGCACGGGCGACCTTCAGTTGCGGGTACGTCAGGACGAGGTGAACGCTGCGAAGGCGCTGGTGGCGCAGGCGGACGCTGGCTTGTATTATGCTCGCCAGCAGTACGAGAGCGCCTTCATCCGCACACCCATCAGCGGAACGGTAGCGATGCGCGCTGTCGAACCCGGACAGATGGCAGGAGCTGGCACGCCCATCGTGCGCGTGGTCAACCTGAACTCCATCTTCTTCGAAGCCAACGTATCAGAGACCCAGGTGCGCTACGTGCGCATCGGTCAGCCGGTGAGCGTCACGGTAGACGCCTATCCGGGCGAGACCTTCCGCGGTGTGGTCAGCCGCATCTACCCGGTGGGTGCGGAAGGCTCGCGCGATTTCATCGTGCGGGTGGATATGCGTAACGACGGCGGCAAGCTGAGACCGGAGATGTTCGCGCGCGGCGAGATTCTGGTGGATGTGCACCGCGACGTCGTGCTGATTCCCAAGGATGCCATCGTCATCCAGGATGGCAAGCAGGTCGTGTTCGTCGTCGAGGGAGATGTAGCGCGAAGGGTGACGGTACAGACCGGCTACATCAACGGAACCAACGCGGAAGTGCGCGGTGTCCGTTCAGGCGCTCAGGTGGTGGTGCAGGGACAGGAGAACCTGCGCGACGGCGACAAGGTGCGGGTGGAGCAGTTGCAGACAGCGGAAGCGACAACAGCCAGCGGTTCGTAGCAGGAAGGAGCAACGAGCATGTGGCTTACCAGTGTAGCCATACGGCGTCCCATATTCATCCTGATGGTGTTTTCGGCTCTGGCAGTGCTGGGATGGACGGCAGCCAGCAGAATGCGCGTGGAGCTGAACCCCAGTGTGGACTTTCCGTACGTCATCGTGACCACCGTCTACCCCGGGGCGGGACCACGTGAGGTGGAGACGCTCATCACCAAACCCATCGAGGATGCGGTCAACGGCATTAATGGCGTAAAAAACGTCACCTCCGTCTCACAGGAGGGTCTTGCGCTGGTGGCGATCGAGTTCAACCTGGGCGTCGATTCCAGTCAGGCGGCTGCCGACGTGCGCGAGAAGGTCGATGCCATCCGCGCCTCCCTGCCCCGTGAGGCACTGTCACCCTCCATCTCCAAAATCGACATCAACGCCTTCCCGGTGCTTTACTACGGCATGTCCAGTGAGCGCCCCAGCAAGCAGCTGCGCTTCATCGCCGAGGAGGTCGTCTCCAACCGGCTGGCGCGTGTGCCCGGCGTGGCGTCGGTGTCGGTGGTGGGCGGAGATGTACGGGAAATCCGCGTCGAGGTGGACCAGGCGCGTCTCGATGCTTACGGGCTGAACATCCTTCAGGTTGTTCAGGCGCTGCAAGCCGCCAACCTGAATGTGCCCAGCGGGCGTGTGGAAGAGGAACGCCGCGAGTATGCCATTCGCGTGGTGGGCGAGTTTCAGAATATGGACGAGATTCGTAACGTGCGTATCCCCGTCACCAACCGGATGAACCCGATGGGCGCGCCGAACGTGTTGCGTCTGTCGGATGTGGCGACCGTGAAGGATGACATCGCGGAGCGCACCGAAGCCGCCCGCATCAATACCAAGAACACCGTGGCGATTATCGTGACCAAAGCAGCAGACGCCAACACCGTAGAGGTATGCGAGGGCGTGAAGCGCGAGATCGACCAGCTCAAGCGCGAGCTGCCGCGAGACATCGAGTTCGTGCTCACCCAGGACCAGTCCAAGTTCGTGCTGGAAAGCCTTACCGACCTGCGCGTGGCGCTCTTCCTCGCGATTTTCCTCGCGGTGTCGGTCGTGTATCTGTTCCTGCACAACCTGCGCGGCACCTTCATCGTCTCGCTGGCTATTCCCACCTCCATCATCAGCACCTTCCTGGTGATGAACGGCTTCGGCTTCACACTGAACACCATGACCATGCTGGCGCTGTCGCTGGCGGTGGGCATTCTGGTGGACGACTCCATCGTGGTGCTGGAGAACATCTTCCGTCACCTGACCAACGGGGAGGAGCCGGAGGAAGCTGCCTTCAACGGACGCTCTGAAATCGGACTGGCAGCCATCACCATCACTCTCGTGGATGTGGTGGTGTTCGTGCCCGTCGCCTTTATGGGCGGTATTGTAGGGCAGTTCTTCCGTGCTTTCGGTATCACGGTCGCTACGGCGACGCTCTTCTCCCTGCTGGTGTCGTTCACGCTGACGCCCATGCTGGCATCGCGCTGGTTCCGTGCGGGCGAGCAGGTGGAAGCGACACGCGGAGTGTTCGGCGCGTTCGACCGGTTCTATCACGCGCTGGACCGTCTCTACCGAGCCATTCTGGAGCGTGCTCTGCGCCGTCGCTGGCTGGTAGTCGGTATCGGCAACGCGCTGCTGCTGGGCATCCTCCTGGTGATCGCCGGCTCGCTGGTCGGCAGGGCGTTCGTGATACCAGCCGCCTTCGTCGCCATCCTGACCGCCGCGTTTGGCTTCCTGTTCTGGTTGCTGGCGCTCATCTGGCGCAGTAACCGCAAGCCGCTGTTCACTGCGGGTTGGGGAACGTTCCTGATGGCGCTGGCGTTCTTCCTGTCGGGATTGCTGGGAAGCTCTCTGGCACGTCCGCTCCTGCCGTTCCGATTCGCTCCGGACCAGGATCAGGGACTGATTCAGATTACCGTGGAGATGCCAGCGGGCACCTCGCTTGCCGCGACCGACCGCGTGGTCTCGCGCATCGAGGAGGTCATCTGGAACACCCCCTCCATTCGCAGGGACGTGGATAGTGTGTTCGCCAGTGTGGGTAACGTAGCCTCTGGGGCGTTCAGCTTCGGCGGACGAGGCGCCCAGTACGGCGAGATTCAGGTCACCTGCAAGGAGAAGCAGGCACTGGGTGACCGCCTCGTGAGCTGGATACCATGGATGAAGCCCCACGATTTGCGCGTTCGCCCAAGCACGGAGATTGCCGACGAGATACGCCAGAAGGTGGGCACCATCCCCGGCGCCAAGGTCAAGATCAACGCGGTGTCGGGCTTCCGTGGCGGAGGCGGCGCCCCCATCGAGATCGAGTTGACCGGACAGGATACCGAACTGCTGGTACGCTCGGCGGAGCGGGTGATGGCGGTGGTCGCTCCCATCGAAGGCATCGTGGACCCCGATATCTCGTGGAAACTGGGCAAGCCGGAACTGCAGGTTCGTGTGGACCCGGACAAAGCGGCTTCCGTGGGAATGACGGTGGCTCAGGTTGCGGCTGCCCTGCGCACCTACATCGAGGGCAACACCGACACGAAATACCGCGAGGCAGGCAAGGAGTACGATATCCGCGTGCAGCTGACCAAAGCACAGCGCGACGACGTCAACACCATCTCCGACTACGTGATCGGCTACTTCAACGGACGTCCGGTGCGCCTTGCCGACGTGGGCACGGTGGCGATGTCTACCGGTCCCACCAAGATCGACCGCAAGAACCGCCAGCGACTGGTCACCTTCACCGCGTTCCTGAAGCCCGGCTACGCGCCCGGCAATATGCAGCTGGTGATCAACGAGGCGCTCGCGAAGGCGAACCTGCCACCGCCCGGAGTGCAGCTGAACTGGGCAGGCGAGCTGCAGTTCCAGCGCGAAGAGGGCGGCTACATGTTTCAGGCGCTTCTGCTGGCGATTGTGCTGGTGTACATGCTGATGGCGGCGCTGTTCGAGTCCCTGCTGATGCCGCTAACCATCATGCTGAGCCTCCCGCAGGCGATGATCGGCGCGTTGCTGGGTCTGATTATCACCGGCAACTCGCTGAACATCGTTTCCATGATCGGCGTCATCATGCTGATGGGACTGGTGACCAAGAACGCCATTCTGCTGGTGGACTACACCAACACCCTGCGCAGCCGCGGACTGCCCCGCCTGCAGGCGTTGCTGGAGGCTGGTCCCACCCGATTGCGCCCCATCCTGATGACCACCCTCGCCATGGTGTTTGGCATGTTGCCGGTGGCGCTGGCAATCGGGCGAGGCTCCGAGTTCCGCGCACCGCTGGGCATTGCCGTCATCGGGGGACTGCTATTGTCAACGATATTGACGCTGGTGGTCATCCCCTGCGTGTACACGGTGTTTGACGATATGGGCAACTGGTTCGCGCGCACGGTATTCCGCCGGGGCGTATACCGCAAGGAAGAGGCGCCGGTGCGCGAGCCGGAGGTCGTTGACTGATTTGCCACTCCTTAGCCCTCTCGCCCCCTTCCCGGGTGGGAAGGGGGCTTTTTTCTACCAGACGCGCGCGCCCGCTTCGTGATACAGCAGAGGGAAGTACGGTCCGGTATACGGGTCACCATCCTTCCCTCCCAGCAGGGTCACGTTCATGTGCCCTTCGCTCCATGTGCCGGCACGGTAGCGCGTGCCATCGGGCATCAGGTGGATTGCCCACGAACGTCGCGGACGCTGGCTGAGGTTGGGACCGCTGCCGTGGATGGTGAGGCAGTGGTGGAAGCTGAGCGCGCCCGCGGGCATCTCGCACTTGACCGTCTGCCACGGGCGCCCCGATACCGCCTCAATGCGCTGCTGCAGAGTCTGCAGGTCCTGCTCGAAGAAGTCACCTTCAGGCAGAAGCCCCCATTTGTGACTGCCCGGCACCACCTGCATACAGCCGTTCTCTTCGGTCACATCGTCCAGCGCCAGCCACGCGGTGAGCAGTTCCGGTGGGTCGGTGCTCTGCCAGTAGTGGTAGTCCTGATGCCAGCCGACGTTACCGCGCGCGCCGGTATCGGGCGGTTTGTACAGCAGCTGGTCGTGCCACAGGCGAATACCGTTTGCACCCGTCAGCCGCGCCGCCATCTCGCCAATGAGCGGATGCAGAACCGCCCTGGCGATAACGGGGTCGCACCAGTAGCTGTTGTCGATCTTCACGATGGAATCGATCGGTGCGCCTGGCTCGTGACTGCGCCACCATGGCGGTCGCTTCGTCTGGTACTCACCCGCAATCACTTTGGTGTGGTGCTCGCGCAGGAGCTCCAGCTCGGAGTCGGTCAGGATGCGCGGTGCAATCCAGTATCCGTTCTCGCGGTAGAACTGCACATCGGCTTGCGTGGGAAGCAGATCGCTCATACGATACCTCCAAATCCATGGCGTGACCCGGAATCATTTCGCAGCGTTAAATAGTTCCTCCTGCGCGGACTGTGTTTCTGTCCACAGAGGAGTCTTGCTGTCAGGAAGGGAACAAATGGCTCAGTGGGGAGGTGACCGACGGTGCGAGTGCGCCTGACTTTCTCGCCGAAGGACGGTGTGTGCCGGCTACCGGTGCATTATAACCAGCTGGTGCAGGGGTTTCTGTATCGCCATCTGGATGAGTCGCTGGCAGAGAGCGTGCATAACGAGGGCTATGTCGACGGCAGTCGGCGTCTGCGCATGTTCACCTTCTCGCGACTTCAGGGCAGGGCGATGGTGCGCGAGGGCAACATCGTGTTTGCCGGGGAGTTTTCGCTGGTGGTCGCCTCGCCCGATGTGCAGTTTCTGGAGTCGCTGTCCGTGCATGTCATCCGCTCCGAGACGCTTCTGCTGGGCGGTTCGCCGGTACACCTGACGAAGGCGGAGGTGGAGACCGACCCGCCGTACCACAACCCGGTGCTTCTGCAGGCGCTGTCGCCCATCACGGCATACAGCACGCTGATGCATCGCGACGGCAGACGCAAGACCTACTACTACACCCCCTGGGAAGAGGAGTTCTCGGAGTTGCTGGTGCGCAACCTTCAGCGCAAGTGGCGGGCATACTACGGTGGCGAGATGGAGGGATCGCCGGAAGGAGCGTATGTGAAGCCCGTTCGGGTGAACACGCGCAACCTGCACGTAGCGAAGTACAAGGGCACGGTCATCAAGGGGTGGAGTGGTGTCTACGAAGCCAGCCTGCCCGAACCGCTGTTCCGCATGGCGCTGGACGCCGGTCTGGGCAGCAAGAACTCACAGGG
>CAKZNX010000206.1 GCA_937132045.1 uncultured bacterium | reverse complement strand
ACGAAGCAATCCCCTTCGCCCCCCGTGTCATTGCGCGGAGCGTAGCGACGAAGCAATCTCCCGCGCCCAGTACCAACCACGTTCAGCAGCCGGTATACCTGCGGATGCAGGAGATGGCATTCTGTCAGCCTAATCCTTGCAGTAAAGGGAGGAAGCCGTTCTGGATTGACCACCGGTCAAGCAGATACCACGCACACCACCGACCGCAAGGCGCTGCTGTTGATACTGGCGGTCGTGCTTTTCACGCTGTTGCCCTACCTGTTCGGCGCGTGGCTGGCGCTCGGGCGCAAGTACTTCTGGATTAACCACAACATCGACGACAACTGTGTGTATCTGGCATGGATCCGTCAGGCTTGGGAGGGACGCTTCCTGTTCGAGAACCGCTTCACCAGTGATCCCCAGCGAGGGCTTTCCACCAATCTGTTCTTCTGGGTGCTGGGCACGCTGGCGCGTTGGACGCACCTGCCAATGCTTCTGCTATTCCATCTGGCGCGGATGGGGCTGGGAGTGCTCTGGCTGTGGACGTTCTGGCTCTTCTTGAAAAGACTGCTTCCCGAAGGGGCGCGTCTGCCCGCATTGTGGCTCGCATGTGTCTCCTCGGGGCTGGGGTGGCTGTTCTGGCGGGACGTGGGAATCATCGCCCCGATTGACGTGTGGCAGGTGGAGGCGTTCACCTTCCTCTCGCTGTATCTCAACCCGCTTTTTGTGGTGGGCAGTCTGCTGATGACCGCCTGCCTGTACGACCTGTGGCGCGCGCAGGAGCTTCGCGAGTGGAAGTACGCAGTGCGGGCAGGGATTTGGGCGCTCCTGCTGGGCAACATCCACTCCTACGACGTGGTGCAGGTGGCAGGGGCGTGGCTGGCGTTTCTGGCGGCGCTGACTGTGTTGCATCGGCGCATCGATAGGAAACTGTGGCTGATGAGCGCCACCGCCGGGCTTATCGGGCTGCCCAGCGTGCTGTACCAGTACTGGTTATATCAGGTAGACCCCATCTTCCGCCACCGCGCTGACGTGCTCACGGCGGCGCCCGCTGTATGGCATGTGCTGGCAGGCTACGCGCCTGTGATTATGCTATCGCTGGTCGCGGCGTCGATCCTCGTTCGAGAGAAGCGCTACAGAGAGCATCCGTTCGTGTTCCTGCTTGTGTGGGCGCTGGCTGGCGTCGGTCTGCAGTATCTACCGCGAATCTTCGGGGCAGTGGGCATCGACCTGCCCATGAAGTTCGAGCGCAAGCTGGTGATGGGCGCGCATCTGCCGCTGTGTGCGCTGGGCGGGTGGGGACTCTGGTTGATGGTAAGGCATCTGCCCCCAAAACGCGCTCTGTTTGCGATGGCGGTGGTGATTGCCCTCACCGTGCCCAGCAACATCCGGTGGCTGATACGCGACGGGCACAACCTGATCCGCAATATGGCGAACACCGGCATGCACCGGGCGTACATGGAGGCAGAGGAGTGGGAAGCCATCCATTGGCTGGCGCAGAACACCCGTCCCGAGGACGTGGTGCTGACCTTTCCTTCTTTTGCGGTGTTCATACCGCCGTTCGCTGGCAACCGCGTCTACGCCGGGCACTGGGGCGAGACGCCGCAGTTTGCCGACCGACTGCGCGAGACCCTGCGCTTTCTGGACGCCCGCCGCGCCGACTCGGAGCGCTATGACCTGTTGCGTCGCTCTCGTGCCGATTATATCATCGCCTTCTCGTCGGAAATGGAAGGGTGGTTCGGCGTGCCCCTGCGCGACTTTGTGGCTCAGCCGTTGGCGGGCACTGAGGTGGTTTTTCGCAACCGGATGGTGCTGATCCTGAAAGTGCTCAGCCCACCCCCAGCAGGGTCGCCGTAACGGGTAGCACCAGCACGGTTAACAGCGTGCCCAGTACAACCACCAGCGTCGCCAGCTGATGGTCGCAGCCGTAGCGTTCGGTGATAACGGCGTTCACCATCGCGCTGGGCATGGCGGACTGCGTCACAGCCACCCATCGTGCCACTCCCTGCACACCCAACCAGCCGGTTGCCAGCCACATCAGGTAGGGGAAGAGCACCATCTTCACCGCGATAATCAGCAACATCGGCAGGTAGTAGCGGTTGGCGCCAAGGTGAGCCGGTTCCAGCATCAGCCCAAGCGACAGAAGCACGAGCGGTACGGTGGCACCAGCCACCAGGTCGGCCGCGTGAATAACGAAAGACGGTACCCGCACGTTCAGAGCGTTGATGACCAGCGTGCCGAGGAGCACGATAAAGGTGGGGGTGGTGAAGAAATGGAGCATATCGCGCCAGCGGGCTTCGTGCTTTGTGCCGAAGCGCATGGCGACCGCCACGCCTACTGTGTAGATGGGAAGCGCCATGCTGAACTGGTCGTACACCACAGCTGCCGCCATCGCCCCTTCAGTCCTGCCGAATATCGCCTGCACCACCGGATAGCCCAGAAAGCCCGTGTTGCCATAGACCGCGGTGAGCAGGAAGGTGCCGATGACCGGATTGGGCAGGCGTAGCAGGCGGGCAGGCATCCAGAGCAGTGCCATCACCAGCACCTGCAGCAGACCGAAGAGCCACGCGGCGTGAATCATGTCGGACGTGACCTGCTGGCGATAGAGCGCATGGAACACAAAAGCGGGCAGGGTAACGTCCAGTATCAGTCGGTTAATGACCTCTGTATCGGTATTTCGTAATATCCCGCGCCGCTTCAGCAGATAGCCGACGGACAGCACCAGAAACAGCGACAGCACAACCCAGAAAACATTCAAGAGCTACGCTTCCTCCAGCTCCAGCAGGCTTTCCTCCTCACGTCCATCATGGCATGGCTGCGGCTGAACCTGCACCGGCATTCCCGCTGCCGCGCTTTCCTCGCCTCCCCACCGTCGATGTCCGCTTTTGTCCAGCGCCGCTTTGATCAGCCCGATGAAAAGTGGATGCGGACGGTTGGGTCGGGAACGAAACTCGGGATGGAACTGCGTCGCCATGAAGAAGGCGTGTCCTTCCAGCTCCACAATCTCCGCCAGCCGATAGTCTGGCGACACACCGGAGAATACCATGCCGTACTCGGACAGCCGTTCGCGATACTCGTTGTTCACCTCGTAACGGTGCCGATGGCGTTCGTAGACCACCGCATCGCGGTACAGTCGCGCCGCACGTGTGCGCTGCATGATCCGACAGGGATACGCCCCAAGGCGCATGGTGGCTCCTTTGTCCGAAACTTCCTTCTGTTCGGGCAGGAGGTGAATCACGGGGTAGGGGGTGTTCGGGTCCACCTCTTCGGTGTGGGCGCCGTTCAGCCCACACACGTTTCGCGCGAACTCCACCACTGCCATCTGCAGACCCAGACACAGTCCGAGGAACGGGATGCGGTGTTCCCGGGCGTAGCGAATGGCAGAGATTTTGCCCTCCAGACCGCGCACGCCGAACCCGCCCGCCACGATAATCGCGTCGAAGCCCTTCAGGTGCTCGTCCACACTGGAGACCTTCTCCAAGCCTTCGGAGTCGATCCAGCGGATGTTGACCCGCGCGTTGTTGGCGATTCCGGCGTGCTTCAGTGCCTCGGCGATGGAGATATAGGCGTCGCCGTTGCCCGTATACTTGCCCACCACCGCGACGTACAGGTTGTAGCGGGGGCGTTTCATCACCTCCACCATCTTGCGCCAGTCTTCCAGGTCCGGTGGGTTATCGGGCAGGTTCAGCCGGCGCACCACCAGGTTCGCCAGCCCGAGGTCTTCCAGGCGCAGGGGGATCTCGTAGATGGTCTCGGTGTCCATCGCCTCGATGACCGCTTCTTTTTCCACATCGCAGAAAAGAGAAATCTTCTCTTTCATTTCGTCGGATATGGGCACTTTGGTGCGGCACACCAGCACGTCGGGCTGAATGCCGATCTCGCGCAGTTTGATGACACTGTGCTGGGTGGGCTTGGTCTTGACCTCGCCCCAGGGTCCCACGAACGGGATGAGCGTCACGTGGATATACATCACGTTCTCGGCGCCGGCACGCTTCTTGAACTGGCGGATGGCTTCGAGGAACGGCAAGCCCTCGATGTCGCCAACCGTGCCGCCGATTTCGGCAATGACCACGTCGGCGTTGTGCTCCTTGCCCACCAGCACGATGCGGTCCTGAATCTCGTTGGTGATGTGGGGGATGACCTGTACAGTGGCGCCCAGATAGTCGCCACGCCGCTCCTTCGAGATGACGGCGTTATAGATGTTGCCGGTGGTGACGTTGGAGTGGCGAGTCAGGTCGACATCCATGAACCGCTCGTAATGCCCCAGGTCGAGGTCGGTCTCAGCGCCGTCGTCGGTGACGAACACCTCGCCATGCTGGTAGGGGTTCATCGTACCGGCGTCGACGTTGATGTAGGGGTCAAACTTCAGTGGCGCCACTTTGAGGCCGCGACTGCGAAGCAACCGACCGAGGCTGGCGACGGTGATGCCCTTACCAATCGACGACACCACGCCGCCAGTCACGAAGATGTACCTGGTCATGGTGGTCTCCCAGATTTAGAGTTCACAGGCTGCGCAGGGCAATGCGACACGCCCTGCGTATTTATATCATGAAAGGGTACGAGTTGGCAAGGCGGATAAGGAGTGCGATGGAGCGGATACCGCGGTATATCGTCTGGAGCACTGACCATGTCGACCTCTCCGACCCGTGGCAGAGGCGCTGGTACCTGCGTCAGGTGCTGATGTACGGGCGCGCTGAGGATGTTGCTCGTCTGGATTGGGACGAGATCGAACGCCTCCTGCCCGAGCTCGACCTGCCGCCTGACCTGCATCGGCTCTGGGAGCTGTACTTCCATGCTAGAAAAACATCCAGTAGCGCACGGGGTACTGAACCAGATTCAGACGGCGTTCCTGAGTGAGTTTGGGAGCCTGCCCGACGCTGAGGCTTTTTATCTAACCGGTGGCACGGCGCTCGCGGAGTTTTACCTCGGGCATCGGCTGTCCTACGACCTCGACCTGTGCACAGTCGGGCATGGATTGATTCGCCCGTTTTGTGCCAGCCTTGAAAGGAGACTGGCTCAGTCGGGCTTCTCCCTGCGACCTGTTCGTCGCCATGAAAGTTTTGCCGACTACGAGTTGCATTTTGAAGGTGACTCGTTGAGGGTTCAGCTTGCTTACGACACTCCGTTTCGGTTTGCGCAGCCAGTACCGACGCCGCTGTGCCCTGTCAACGATTACACGGACATCGTAGTGGACAAGCTGCTGGCTTTTTTCGGCAGAGCAGAGCCTCGCGATGCCGTGGACATGTATTTTATTCTGCAGGAAGTCGATTTTTGGACACTGGCAGAACTGGCTGCACAGAAGGATGCCGGCTTTGATCTCTACTGGACTGCAAACGCGCTGGTGAGGGTGGCGACGTTCCCCGATGAGAAGGCGCGCTGGCCCGTTCAGATGCTGAAAGACTTCGAACCACTTGAGCTGAAAGAGCAGTTTCTGCAGGTTGCGCAGGAGATTATGAAAAGGATCAGCCCTGAGAGCTAACGTGCTGGGAGGCACTCAGCAACGCCTCGCGCACCGCGGGTGTCCATTTCTCGCGTTCGATCCTTCCGTCCTGAACAGCCTGCTGAAACGTCTCCACATCCGCAACACCCAGCTGCTCCTGCAAAGCGCGCACCGCCCGACCGGTCATGCGTGGAAGCCCCAGCAACGCCTGCACGCCTTGCGGTACCTGCTCCTTCACACGCTCGAGCGCGGGGAAAGTGCGCTCCTGCAGGTACTGGCGCACCTTCTTGTCCACTGCCTCGCCGATATGCGGCAGCTCACGCAAGGTGCTTCGGGCGACCAGCTCTTCGACCGGTTCCTCCAGCGCTTCGAGCGTGTTTGCGGCGAGCCGGTACGCACGCACTTTGAAGGCGTTCTCGCCCTGCCACTCCAGCGCGTTCGCCAGAAAGCGAAACACCTCTGCCAGCTCACGGTTTGCTGGAATCACCGGAAGCCTCCCTGTCCGCAGCCCTCAGCGATGCATACCGCGCCTGCGCCTCGACGCGCACCGCTCCTGTCCCGCTCGACTCCGTCAACACGCTTCGGATATCCAGTGACCCGGGTGGGGGGAATTCGGCGAGGAATATCTGCACTTCCTGCTCCACTGCGAAAGGCGCATGAACGTTCGCGCTCACCGGGGAACTGATGTTGTACTGAAGGATGAGGTCGTTTACGCGGCGCATCAGGCGCACCAGACTGCGCAAGATGTTGGCGTACCAGTCGGCAAACACCGGCTTGTCACGGCGAAGGGGATACTCCATCGTGACCCGCCGGCGCAGGACGTTGATGGCTTCACGCGCCAGCATGATCTCACGGTCGGTCTGCGCCCAATCGGGAAGGATGTCGGCATTGTGCAGGATGGTGGCTGCCACGCGCAGATGAGGAGGCACCAGCCACTGAGGGTCTATCTCCAGCGGCTGACCCTTTCCAGGCAGATCGTCGAACTTGCCCTCCTCCATCGCCTCGGCGATTTTGCGTTCGGCGATGATTTCAAATGCCCTGCTGATGTCGTGCTCTGACATCCCGGTGTTCCTTTACGCTTCCGACCATTCGCGCACAATGTCGGCGAGCGGCGGCTGGTCCCAGAACCATTCCACCTGCAACTGCAAGCCTTCCACCACTGCACTGCGGTATTCTCCGCGCTCGCCACGCATCTGAAGAGCAAACTTCCCATCCTCGCCCCTAAAATAGAACTCTGCCACTCGCTTGTGGGGGTCCACCAACCAGTACTCTCGCACACCGCCGCGCTCATACTCGGAATACTTTTGCTGGCGGTCGCGCTCCTCGCTCTCCGCGCTGACGATTTCCACTACGAGGTCGGCGGGACCGTTCAGATAGGTTGGCGTCAGGCGATGTCGGTTCTGCTTGCTCACGAAGAGAACGTCCGGCGAGCGACCGGGGAGATCAGCTCCGGTCTTCATCTGAAAAGGCTCGCTGTAAACTTCTCCTGAACGCTTGAGGGAAACGTAGAAGTGCAGGAGGCTCAGCAGGAAGGTGTGCAGCCTGCCGTGTTCCAGTGACACCGGGCTCATCAGTTCGACCTCTCCATCAACCCACTCAGCCCAGGTGTCCTCATCGAGCCATTGCAGAAACTGCTCGTAGGTCATTTTGCCTCTGGGCAGGGGACGTGTTTGCTCCAGCAGATGCTGTGCCATGCGCGTTCACCTCGCCCCAATTATAGCACAGCGCGACGTCGAAATGGAAAAAGGGGGATACCCCAAGGGGCATCCCCCAGATTGAAGGTGCTACCTGTCTCGCCTCACGCTGCTCGTCGCAAAGACGTGCTGGTGGTATCCTCTTCCACCTTGAATCTCTGCACCAGCTGCTGGAGCTGGAGCGCCATGGCGCTCAGTTCCTGGGATGCGGCGCTGACCTGCTGGGAGGAGGCACTGATCTCCTGAGCGCTGGCTGAAGCCTCCTCGCTGACCGAAGCCACAGTGGAGATAGTCTCCGCCACCTGCTGGGCACGGGTGCCCATCGACTGCACGGCATCCACGTTCTGCTCGGCTGCAGCGCGCACCGATGACACGGACGCGAGCACCTGCTGAACGCTGGCGGACATTTGCTGAGCAATGGCGGTTACTCCCTGCACCTGATGCGCCACCGTTTGCGCCGCCTGCACGATCTGTGCCAGCGCCTCGTTGGCTTCAGTGCTGCGCGAGAAGCCCTGTTCCACCTCCTCGCTGGTCTTTTGCATGGCTTCTACCGCCTGCTCCACACCGTGGCGCACGCTGGCAATCAGCTCGCCGATCTCTTTAGTGGAGGCTGCAGCCTGTTCCGCCAGCTTGCGCACCTCGTCGGCAACAACAGCAAAGCCCCTGCCGTGCTCTCCGGCACGCGCTGCCTCGATAGCGGCGTTTAGCGCTAGCAGGTTGGTCTGCTCGGCAATCTGCTCGATGGTCTCTACAATCGCCCCGATCTGCTGACCGAGCCGGTCAAGCTCCTTTACGCGCTGTGCCGATACCAGCGCCTGTTCCTGAACGCGGCTCATGGTCTGGATGGTCTCCTGAACCGCCTGCCCACCGGTCTGCGCGACGGCAGCAGCTTGCTGTGCCGATGCCGACATCTGCTGGGCGCTTCGGGCGACCTCTTCCACCGCCTGCGCCGCCTGCTGCATACCGAGTTCCGCTTCCGCAGCTGACTGTTTCTGCGACCCGCTACCAGCTTTCACCTGCTGGATTGCGGCCTCAAGCTCGTCCACTGCCTGCGCCGCTTCCGACGCAGTGCGGGCAAGCTGTTCGCTGCCCTTCGCCACGTCTTGTGTTCCACGACTGCTCTGTTCGGTTGCCGCTGCCATCTGCTGGCTGGTGGATGCCAGCATCGCGGAGGCTTCTGCCAGCTGTCGTGTCGTCTGGCGCAGGCTGGTGACCATCGTGCTGAAAGCGTGTCCCAGCTCGTCCTGGTCCGAGCGCGGCGCGATTTTCATTGTCAGGTCGCCGTCCGCGATGCGACGCGCCACTTGTGCCATCTCCTGCATGTATGCCAGCATCTTGCGGAACGCCTCCGCCAGCGTGCCGGTCTCGTCTGCGCTGTGGTGGGTAACCTGCTGAGTAAGCCTGCCTTCCGCGATGGCGGTGGCGGTCTGTGCCATCTGCCGAAGAGGCTTCGCCACCGAACGCCCGAATCGTAACAGCAGTGCCGATGCCAGCACGGAGACAATCAGTCCCACCACGACGAAAGTCCAGAGCATCTGGCGCCTGCCTGCCTGCAGTCGGGCGAATGCGGTACCGAAGTCGTCCTCGTACGCCGAAACGCCGATCACCCAATCCCACGGAGCGTAGTAGCTGACGATGGCAACCTTCATGCGAGGTTCTTTCTCGCCCTGATTCTTCCACGGATAGCGTATTTTGAAGGTCTCGCCGGGCTTCAGCTCCAGCGCGCGCTTCACCATCTCCTGAATGAACGGACGCCCATCCGAGTCCTTCGCCTCCCAGATATTCTCGCCGTCTCGTTTGCCGTGCAAAGAGATAATGTAGTGCCCGCGCTGGTCACCTTTCCCTCCGATGACGAAGATGTAGCCGTCTTTCCCAACCCGCACGCCCATGATTGCCTTGCGCACGGCGTCCACGCTCTCGGTCTTCACGCCCGTATACAGCATCCCGGTGATGCGTCCCGAGGCGTCGCGGATCGGCTCATAGGCTGCCACGTACCACGAGTCCACCACATAAGCCACACCATGGTAGGTCTCTCCTCGTAGAACGGTAGACACAACAGGGTTGGGTGTGCCGTCCGGGTTGGTAACGGGAATGAAGGTACCGATGGCGCGCTTGCCGTCTTTGCCGATGACATTGGTGGCAACGCGCAACATGTCACCCTGAGCGTTCATGCGCTGGAAGATGGTGCAGGTACCTCCCACCAGAGAACGCACTTTGTCCACGATGGGCACTGTAGCGTTCGGGTCCCGGGATTGCCCGAGCCATGTGCCGCCAACCAGCATTTTCGGCAGGGTTACGGTCTGCGACTGTTTGCTGAACTGATTGACCGCGGTCCATGTCACCGGCTCTTGCGCGAAGCTGAAACCTCCTGCGCTGCGCGACAGGTGCCTGGCGACGTTAAGGTTGTGCTCCACCACCTGTCGGAGCAGGGCATCCTGCGACGCCACCATTTGGTAGGTGGTTTCCGTCACATGCGACAGGTCGGCGTCTACCAGCTTCTCCACCTCTACCTGCGCTTTGGCGTTGAATGCGCCGCTCTGCCACGCAGCCACCACAATTAGTGCGATGGTGAGGCTCACAATACCGCCCACTCCCATCACAGCGAACTTCGTGCTGATGCTACGAAATTCTGGCATCCTCATTGAACGGTTACCTCCTCAGGTTGCTCTCAAAATCGTCGTGTTGTCTGCAGATAGAACCAGTCGGTATGGTCAGCAAAGCCGCTGTTTGTCTCTCGCACGAACCTGCCTGGCATGAAGCGTCCGTAGCCTGCGGAGATCTGCAGGTCGGTGGACAGCGAGTAGTTCACCGTGAAGTTGAACTCGGTGCCCACTTCCGTACCGGCGGCTCCCGTCGGGTCACGCAAGGCGGCGCCGCTTGCACCCTTCACGGGAGCACCACTTCCGCCGTACCAGTAATCCCGTGAATCTGCGAGGCGGTTGAAGTGCAGGTCAGCGGTGTAGTGCAAGCGTGCCGAAGGGGCGCCGCTGACACCGATGCGCCATGCACTCATGTTCCTCCAGCCCTGCATGCCCATTCGGCTGCAGATGGCAAAAGTGGTGCCGAAGAACTGGTCGAATGTGTGTGCAGTCGATGAGTTGGGATCGCCTCCACTGGCGAAGTCGCGCTGGAGGATCAGTCTCGTGTTTTTGACACCGGGCAGGGAGTATTCGACGCGCGCCCAGTACGCATTGGCGTTCAGGTCTTTGCTGCCGACCTCGCCTCTCTGCATCACTGCCTCCGCAGCGAACTTCGTGCGCTTGTCCAGCTGCACAACTGGGCGAGCTCCCACAGCCCAGATACGTTGCGCTGTTCCAGATGCAATCACCTCTTTGCGCAACAGATAGACGTCGGACTGCCACTGTTTCGATGGCTTATAGGTGGCATACACGCCGTACAGAACCGGATGGGTAGTGTTTGTCGGGAACATGCCCGGTCTGCCATACAGGATGTCTGCCTGCCACTGGTTCCCGTTCACGCCCAGTCGCACGGCATCCCACGTGAATCCGACGTTGTCCCAGTGCGAGAGAATGAGAAGTCGGTAATCGCCGTAACCCAGCTCCTGTCTGCCCAGACGCACTGAGAGGTTGCCCCATCGGCTGTCGAAGTAGAGCTGCTGGAAGCCGCTCTTCTCCTGCGTGTCGGCGCTTCCCTTGATGCGGTTACGCCCGTAAGAGTGTTGCAGGCGAGCTACGAGACGGGTGTTGGGCGAGGGTGATGTGGACAGATTCACGCGCACCCGGCTCA
>CAKZNX010000205.1 GCA_937132045.1 uncultured bacterium | reverse complement strand
GGTCTGGAGGAATGTCTCTGCCACCGCTGACGATCAGACCGTCCAGCACGGAAGCATAGCGCTCGATGAGGCTGTCCTGCTGTACCGGTGCGAGCACGACGGGCAAACCTCCCGCTGTGACGACGGCGTCCACATAGCGCTTTGCCAGCTCTGCTGTGGGTTCGCCGTGTTCGTGATAGCCTGTTGTGATGCCGATCAAAGGTGGGTACATGGGTGCTCTCCGTCCCTGCGGCGCTGTTGCCATTATACCATACGGCTGTCAGGGCGAGAAGTCCGTCAATCCAGAAGCGAATAGCGGAAACCTATTCCCGGCTGGTGCGTCGGCTCCAGCGGTCGACGGCTACCACGACAATGAGCAGCAGCCCCACCATCATATCCTGCGCCTCGGAAGGCACGCGCGCCAGCGTCAGCCCGCTGCGCAGGAACCCCACCATCAGCAGGGCGACAAGCGTGCCCAGCACACCGCCCTCACCACCGGAGACGGCTGTTCCACCCAGCACCACCGCGGTGATTGCGGTTAGTTCGAACCCCAATCCGGCATCCGGCTTAGCCACCGAGACGTGCGCGGCGTATATCACCGCCGCCATCGCACTCATCAACCCGGAGAGGGCATACACCTGCATCTTCACGCGGTGTACCGCCACTCCCGACAGCCGTGCCGCCGCCTCGTTCGCGCCAATGCTGAACACCGCCCGTCCCCACGCCGTGCGCGTCAGGGCAAGGTGCACAAGCACCGCTGCTACCGCCAGTATCCACACCTGCACCGGTATGCCTGTCACGTATCCCTGACCCAGCCAGAGAAAGCCTTCGGGGAAGTTGCGGATGGAACGCGCCTGACTCATGCCCAGCGCCATGCCGCGAAATCCTGCCATGGTTGCCAGAGTCACAATCAGCGGAGGGATGCGCACTGCCGTGACCAGCGTCCCGTTGAACACGCCGCACAGAGAGCCGGTCAACAACGCCAGCACTATCGCCATCTCCAGCGGCAGTCCGGCGTCCTCCCACAGCATCCCCATGGCGATCACGCTGAGCCCCACGATAGACCCTACCGAGAGGTCGATACCTGCGGTGATGATGACCAGCGTCATAGCCAGGGCAATCAGACCGATCTCGGCGGACTGCCGAACCACTTCGATCAGGTTCTCGGGGGTGAGGAACAGCGGGGAGAGAGACTGCATCACTGCCATCTCCGCCACCAGCAGTATCAGCAGAACCGCCTCGCGGCGGGGTGTGCGAAACCTCATCGCCGTGCCCTCCGTGTGCGCAGGGCGTCCGCCACCACTGCGAGCAGTACCAGCGCACCCTGCACACTGGGCGCCCAGTATTCTGAGACGCGGCGGAAAATCAGCCCCGTGCTGATCACCTGCAGCAGCAGTGCGCCGATTGCGCTTCCCCATACTGTGCCCTGTCCGCCAAAGATGTTCACACCGCCTACCACCACCGCACTGATGGCGAGCAGTTCGAAGCCGGCGCCTGCGTTGCTCTGGATGACGCTGAAACGGGAGGCATACACCAGCGCGGCGAGACCAAGCAAGGCGCCGTGCATCACAAACACCAGCCACTGCACCCTGCGCACGGGAATACCCATGCGCGACGCAGAAAGCGCGTTGCCGCCTACCGCGTAGATATGGCGTCCCAGAGGCGTGCGCGCCAGAAGTGTGGCTGTCAGAATCACCACGCCCAGCGCAAGCCACACGGGCACCGGCACGCCGGCAACCTCACCCCGCCCGATGGCGGAGAAAGAGGGTGGCAGGTTGCCGATCCACTCGCCGCGCGTCCACCAGATGATGCCGCCGCGCAGAACGCTCATCATGCCGAGTGTGACGATGATGGCGGGGATACGCACATAAGCCACCAGCCAGCCGTTCACGGCGCCGATGAGCGCACCTGCCAGCATGGGGGAAACGACCACTGCCTCGATCGGTGCACCCGACTTTGCCGTCAGTCCGGCGATGACCGCGCACACCGCCAGCGCGGAGCCGGCGGAGATGTCGATCATCCCCGCGATGATCACCATCGTCATCCCGCAGGCGGCGATGACCAGCGGCGCCGCATTGATGAGGATGTCGCGCAGGTTGCCCGCCTGCAGGAAGCCCGGCGTGGTGCCGAAGTAGCCTGTCAGCAGAAGGAGAAACACCCCCACGCTCATCTCGCGCCCGTACTGTTTCCACAGGGCAAAACGGGTGGGGGATATGGGCTCAGAAGTCATACTGATCGATGTTCTCTGCCGTGAACTTCATGGGCGGACCCAGCAGAACCTGGTCGCCTTCCACTTTCACCTTGCCGAGGCGTCCCGCCTCAATCTGGCTAGCGCCCGGCTTGAGAGCGCCCTCTGCCACTGCCTTCGCCACATACACGGTGAGGTAACCCAGGTCCACGGGGTTCCACAGGATGACCGTCTTGACAGTTCCGTCCTTTACGAACTCCTTCATGCTTTTGGGGGTGGAAAGCCCCACCACCGCCACTTTGCCGCTCTTGCCTGCCTGCCTCACCGCATCTGCGGCTCCAGGAAACGCCACCGACGACAATCCAAACACGCCTACCACATCGGGATAGGTCTTCAGGATGTCCTGCGTCATGCTGAAAGCGCGCCCCTGATCCTCCTCAGGGTATTGGATGGTAACAATCTGCATGTTTGGGTATTTCTCCGCCATATAGCGCTTCATCACGGCGATCCAGGCGTTCTGATTCGGCGCAGTGGGGGACGAGCTGACAATCGCCACTTTCGCATCCTCACCTGCCTGCGACGCCATCTCGTCCACCAGCGCGCGCCCGATGTCCTCGAACGTTGCCTGATTGACGAAGAACTCGCGCTCGGACTTCTCGGCGTTAGCATCGGCATCGTAGGTAATGACGTGCACGCCTCTGTCGCGCGCACGCTTCAGGGCAGGT
>CAKZNX010000204.1 GCA_937132045.1 uncultured bacterium | reverse complement strand
CCCGAGCTGGCTTCAGACACCGCTTCGTCGGAGTCGGCACTGCTGCACGCACTGGAGCTGCTCAGCCAGCGGGGTATGAATCCGGATATACTCGTTTTCATCCAGTGCACCTCCCCTTTTGTGGAACCAAAGGATATCGATGCCATGATCGAGAAGATGGAGAGGGAGGGCGCGGACTGCGCGCTGACCGTCACACGCTTCCATGGGTTTCTGTGGAAGCCCCACGCGGAACTTGGGGCGATAGGCATCAATCACGACCGCGCGGTTCGCCTGCGCCGGCAAGAGCGGGAAGTAGAGTATCTGGAAACCGGAGCCATCTACGTGATGCGGGTGAAAGGCTTCCTGCAGACAAAGCACCGCTTCTTCGGCAGGGTGGCAATGTATGAGGTTACTGCGGAGCGTGCGCTGGAGATCGACGAGCCGTTCGACCTGTGGCTTGCTAACCGGATACACGAGTACCAGCAGCAACAGGCACGCCGATGTGTGCTTCCTGACCGACCGGAAGCGATTGTTATGGACTTCGACGGTGTGTTCACTGACAATCGTGTGCTGGTGCTTCAGGACGGCAGCGAGGGTGTGCTGTGCGATCGGGGGGATGGCTGGGGCATCGCCCGTTTGCGGGAGCACGGCATTCCTATGGTGGTTATTTCCACCGAGACGAACCCGGTGGTCGAGGCGCGGTGCCGGAAGCTGAGGCTGGAGTGCTTCACCGGCGTGAATGACAAGGTACGCGTGATGCTCGCGTGGCTGGAGAGTCGGGGCATTTCTGCCGAAAATACGGTGTACGTCGGCAACGATGTGAACGACCTGGAGTGCATGCGGTCCGTTGGGTGCCCGGTAGCGCCTGCAGACGCACACCCTGCCGTGAAAGCGGTGGCGAAGGTGGTGCTGGAACATTCGGGCGGGCGCGGGGCGCTGCGCGAGCTGGCGGAGCTGATAGCAGGCTAACCGTGCAACGGTATGTTCTCCTGCCGGGGGACCTGTGGAAGTTGAAGAGGGAGTCACGAGGAGGCAAAGTCCATGGCGCGTCGTGTTCGGATTCGAGACAGATTCGTAGGTGAAGGTGAGCCAGTCTATATTGTCGCAGAGATCGGTATCAACCACAACGGGGACGTGGAAATGGCGAAGCGGCTCATCGATGCCGCCAAGCTGGCAGGTTGTGATGCGGTGAAGTTTCAGAAGCGCACGCCCGAGCTGTGCGTGCCCCCTGAGCAGCGCAACATCCCGCGCGAGACGCCCTGGGGGCTTATCACCTATCTTGAGTATCGTTACAAGGTGGAGTTCGGTTACGAGCAGTATGCGGAGATAGACCGCTACTGCAAACAGCAGGGCATCGCCTGGTTCGCCTCCTGCTGGGACATCCTGTCGGTGGACTTCATCGAGCAGTTTGATCCACCATGCTACAAGGTGGCGTCGGCGTCGTTGACGGACGATAAGCTGCTCCGTCACCTCAACGATACGGGCAAACCCATCCTGCTGTCCACAGGGATGTCCACCATGGATGAAATCCGTCACGCAGCGTCTGTGCTCGACCGGGACCGGTTGATTGTCATGCACAGCACCAGCACCTATCCGTGTCCTCCTGCCGAACTGAACCTGCGCGTCATTCAGACGCTCAGGCAAGAGTTTGACGTTCCCGTGGGTTACTCGGGGCACGAGGTGGGTTTGCAGACCACGTACGCTGCTGTGGTGCTGGGGGCGTGTGTGGTGGAACGACATATTACCCTCGACCGCGCCATGTGGGGCACCGACCAGGCAGCATCGGTGGAGCCGGGGGGGTTCATGCGCCTGGTGCGTGACATCCGCGTGATCGAGCAGGCGCTGGGAGACGGTATCAAGCGCGTTTATGATAGCGAATTGCCATCCCGCGCCAAGTTACGTCGCGTCCCCTCGGCGGAGTGAGGTGAGGCTGATTGAGCGCGGAAAATACCAGCCGCTTCCCAGACCATATCACCTACGGTGAAGGCGCCATCGCTTGGAAAACCGAGAGGGCGCGCCTCGCCATCTGGTCTTCTCCCATACGAGAGGAGCTGGTGCAGTATCTGGACGCCGCGCGCAACTGCTACCAGACGCCGGGCAACTGGAAGCAGATACCCTATCGCTACTACCTGCAGTTCGTCTCGTCGTTTCAGCGGCGATTGCTTGAGCAATCCAAGCCTGACCTTGCCCCGGTGCGGGCGGACTGGCTGATCTACGGTGGGGCAGAACGGCAAACTGAGATTCGGATGATGCACCG
>CAKZNX010000203.1 GCA_937132045.1 uncultured bacterium | reverse complement strand
TGCATACGACGCGCGCGTAGCGGAATACACCGAGCGCATGTTGGATTTGGTCGAACGTGCCGTGCCGGGATTGCGAACGCGCGCGCACCTGTTGCTACACGGCACGCCGGTCACATTCAAGTTCTTCACGCGGCGACACAAGGGCGGGGTGGGTGGCTTCCCGTTCACCAGTTTGTTGAAGGTGCGCAGGGCACCAAGGAGGTCCCCCTGCTCGACCTGCGCCATGCCGAGCTCGAGCCGAACGGTGTGAGCCGTCGGGATGAGAGCGATAATACGGGAGAGGTGCTTCACAGCATCGTCCCACTCACCTAGTTGCACCGCCGCCGTCGCCTGCTCATACAGTTTCGTTGCAGCGTCCCCATATCGCAGGAGCGCATCGTAGTGCGCGCGTGCATTTGGGTCTAGCAGAGTTGCGCGGGCTCGTACCAGAGTAGCCAGAGCTGCTTCGTCTCGCGTCTGCTCTAGTTCGCGTCTACGTTTTGCATAGGCTCGCCGAATTGCCTGTTCAGACGCTTCCGGAGAGACCCTCAGAACCTCGTAATAATTGTGTTCGGCGCGTAGCTGCAAGTGAATTACCCCCCTCTTCAATGACCATCGTCCGTATCTGCCATCCAATCGGTCAATTTCTGAGCCAGTGCGTTGACCCTATCGGTGTCACCAACATCCAACGCTTCCCTCAACTTGCGTAGCAGCTCCATCTTGTCGTAATAGCGATCTGGATCTGCTTGTATGAGCCTCTCCGCCCGGTCAATCAGAGGCAACAGGTACTTGAATTCAGGATTAGACTGCCAGGAACGCTCAGGCGCTGCAGTTGTACAAATAGACTCGATATCGTTAACGAGTGACTGTATACGGTTACGAGCTGCAATCAACTCTTCCTCACTCATTCGTTCAGCGTGGTGATCGTATGCGATTTCCACGCTCCTGTCCACTCCGGGTATGGTTGCTCTGATACGAGCGATACCGTCCCGGTCATAGGAGAACTCTACTTCTACGGGGTGCGGTGTTCCGTACAGCGCCGGCGGTATATCGATGATGCGCCCGCTTACGCCCGTTGGGATTGCGTCCTCAATCCTGCGAGCAGTGCCCAGATGGTCCTGAAAGAGCTCAATCTCTACCTCTCGCTGGTCAGGGTGGAGAAGAGAATATTGCCGTTTTGTGGTGTAAGGTATTGGCGTGTTGGGGTCTATCAAGGAACTGTACGCGACCCAAAGACGGTCACCCGACTGCTCAACGACTTTAATGCCTAGCCCGTACGGAACACTGTCGGTGAACACTAGGCCCTGTTCTGTGTCGAGAAGACCAAGGTCAGTAGCCGCGGCAACTGCTGCCCCCATCGCCACCGCCAAATCGGGGTTCACTGCCTGCATCGGTTTCTTCCCAAAGGCTTCCGCGACCAGCTCCTTGACGGCAGGAACATAGGTTGTTCCTCCAACCAGCAACACAACGTCTATAACTTCTGGTCGTATTCGCCCCGCTCGCAATGCCTGATTAATGCACATTCGTGCGCGATCCAGCAGAGGACTGATGGTTCTGTTGAACTCCTCGCGTGATATTTCCACCTCCAAATCGACAATATGCTCTTGATGGCGCGCAGCTGCGGGGATCACTATGTCGGCGTAGGCATTGGTGCTGAGTTCAATCTTTGCCCTTTCGGCTGCGGACTTTACCTGCTCGTGCGCTTGTTTGGAAATATTCGCCCCTGGAAACTGCGAGTTGAACTTCTGCCAGATCATCTCTATCAGCAGGTCGTCGATGTCCTTACCACCTAAGTGCGGGTCGCCGTAGCTGGCGCGCACATCCAGAACGCCATCGACCATCTCCAATACACTTATGTCAAGCGTACCGCCGCCAAAGTCAAACACTACCAGTTGGGCATCCACGTCGATGAATTTAATGCCGAAGGCAAGAGCGGCAGCCGTTGGTTCGCTAATCAATCTGAGAACGTTAAGCCCCGCGATCTTACCTGCGTGCAGTGTCGCCTCACGGGCCGCGTTGGCAAAGTTCGCCGGTACGGAGATCACGACTTCCGATACCGTAGTGCCCAGCGATGTCTCAGCGTTCTCTTTGAGCTTGCGAAGTATAATGGCGGAGATCTCCTCTGGGCGATAGGATACCCCTTGAATAGAAACCGTCTGAGCAGATCCCATCAGCCTTTTTACTTCCCGAACTCCGTGACCAGAAACGTCGACCCACGAGCGCGCCTCTTCTCCCACTCGCCATCTACCGCGCCGGTCAATCGCCACCAGCGAAGGAACAATGGGGCTTTTGGTATAAGGGTCCGGGATAACAACTGGCTCCTTGTGCTGATAGACAGCTATCTCGGAGGTCGATGTACCAAGATCTATTCCGACTGCAAAGTCTCTCATTGGTCGCCTCCCGACGCAGTGTTCTCTTCCGTGTGCGATGCTATAACCACCTTTGCCTTTCGGAGAACCTCTCCGTTTAGCGAGTAACCAAGCTGTTCACATCGCAGAACATGTCCTGCCATCACACCATCCGTCGCAGGTTCGTCACCGACGCATTCCTGAAGCTCTGGAACAAAGGGACTATTGGGTTCGGGGTTGATAGCACTAACGCCATTGCGTTCGACATAGCGCATAAAGTCTCTAAAAACCCGTTGAACCAGAGGACGGGAAACATCGTCGCAG
This sequence comes from uncultured bacterium, assembly GCA_937132045.1. GTDB lineage: Bacteria > Armatimonadota > HRBIN16 > HRBIN16 > HRBIN16 > HRBIN16. Next base: position 926 of record CAKZNX010000203.1, on the reverse strand, counting down.
ACCTCGTGAACTCGTTGCAGGTAATCCATGTAGTCCTCGGCAGTTTCTACCCAGAGTTCTATGTCCCGATTCAACCGTTCTGCCCCACGTCTTGTTTCCTGTAGCTGCTCTTCCTTACTCTTCAAGGCAAATGTAACTTCTTGAACGGCACGGGCAACATCTGCCTGTAACGTCTGCTCCTTCTGAAATAATCCTTCCTGAATGGAACGTAAAGCCTCCAGCAACCTGCTATACGAGCGCAAATCGTTCTCAATCCGTCCCTTTATCTCTTCAATGTAGCGAAGTGAGTCCACAACCGTGTATGCAAATTGGATTCGTAAATCGAGAACGTAGGGATACACGTATAAGACAGCCGAAGCCAACAATAGGACGACGGACAGACCGAGGAGTTGCCACGAAACTTGACTGGCTGAGGCGTCGGGCAGCGCGAGCTTGGCTACGGCTATACCGGCAACTGTGAGCCAGCTTGCCACTATGAAAAAGGGAGCAGAACTGACTTCCTTTTTTGAGAACTGCTCCGGCATCCCGTTCTCGGTAGCCATCTTTGCCTCCTCTAGAAGACGACAGAGAAACAGTAACGAAAGCAATATGCCCACTTGGCAGCAGTATATCACACCAAAGACGGAGTCGTCAAGACTTTTTTGGAGGACAATCAGTAAATGTAAAATCGGTCACGACCGGATGATAAGATGTCCAGAATTCATGAAACAAATAGTTCAAGTAAGCATCCGCGGGTTGCTGGCACAGCCGGCCACAATCTCTTGTTCAAGCCTATTTTCCTCTTGCGCATGGAACCGCAAGACTGAGGCTTCGTAAACATATCGTATAGCGTCTTATAGGGTGTTGACGGGTTCCTCGCCGTGCAGGTTAGCCACGACGTGCCACCATGCCTGTGTCAGGTGGTATGCCGCCTTCCAGTCACTGCC
>CAKZNX010000202.1 GCA_937132045.1 uncultured bacterium | reverse complement strand
GGGAGCAGGTTTCTTCTGCATGGGAAAGTGGGTTAAAGTGTGGAGGTGTGCGCCGATAGAGGAGCACTGTGATCAGCCGGCGGGTAGCGTCGCTGGAGTGTACAAAGATACGGTGCTCGTCACCTGCGGGGAGGGCACGGTTCTGGAGCTGCGCGAGGTTCAGCCGGAGAGCCGCCCCCGCATGAGCGCAGGGGATTGGGCGCGTGGCGTGCGCATGCAGGCGGGCAGTGCGCTGTCGGACGCTGGCACTCAGGACTGATGGCTACCTTGCCCACACCCACTTGAGCGCGAGACGCTGGGTAAATCTCTCGGCGTTCGGGTCGCCGATAATCACGTACAGATCCTGCCCCACTCCACCGGCGCTTCGGTAAGCCACGTACCAGTTGACGTCGTTATCCTCACGCACGATGCGCGCACTCAGCGCACGAAGCTGGTCGAACTCCCACCCAACCGTGAGGATGAACTGCTCACGGTTCTCGTCGAATCGGAGGATGGAGCCGTTGAAGCCGATATCCAGCTTGCCGAACAGCCTGCGCGTGATGCCGAAGCCGAGGAAGCGAATATCCTTGTCCGCGCGCTTTCCGAACTCGTACCCGATGCTCCACTGGTTGAAGCGGTTGCTGGCATTTCCGGTTACACGCACACCATACACCCGGTCGTGCTCTTCTTCAAAGGTCACGACCTCGTGCTCCAGCCCGATTTCATAGTCGCTGCGCAGGGTAATGTCCAGCGAAGCCCGAATGCCCCTCTCGAAGGGGTCGCCGTTCACGTGGGTATAGTGTCGCCAGAACAGATCCGCTTCCAGTTCGCGGATGGCGCCAGAGCGAAACTCATCGTCGTAACGCGTGTACCATGAGAACCCCTGCCGGTCGGTGAAGTAGATAAGACCAAGTGACGCCTTGAAGTCGGGATCGATGCGCATCCACCGCAGTCCGCTGAACCACCGGGGTACCTCGTAGTTCAGGGTGAGGTCCGTGGCGTACCCGCCGGTGTCTCCCTCGCGGGCGTAGATCCACTTCCCGCCGACACGGTAATTGCCGGAGCGCACATTGCCACTGACACCGTAGGCGTCATGGTTCGGGTTGTCCTCGCCGCTCCTCAGCAGCCCATACGCGCTCCAGCCGCCCCGCTCGCCCATCGAGTAGCGCAGGTGGGCTACCCCCACCCGCTCGCGGTCGCCCCGAAACGTGCTGAGTATACCCATGGAGAGCGCGGAATTGATGTTGCCGAAGACCTTCAGTCCCGAATCGAACTCCTTGATACGTCTGCTGTAAAAGAGGCGCCCCAGACCGTAAGGCTCGGTCAGGTCGAAGTAGCGGATGCCTTCCATGAAGAAGGGGCGCGTCTCCTCCACAAACCGCTCGCTTCGGCTGAACTCGATGCCTTCCACCGCTGCCTCGATGTTGCGGAAATCGGGGAACAGGCTCAGCACACCGGTCATCTGAGGGGTGGGCGTGTAGCGCAGGTCCAGTCCGGCTCGGACCTCCTCTCCATTGTCCTCGTGCCACTCGGGCGTGAAGTAGGTGAGCAGCTGCAGTGTTCTGCGGTTGGCGACTTTGGGAGGCTGAACCCCCTGCCAGACTGCCATCAGCTCAGGACGCCGCATGGGGGTCACGTCGCTCCAGAAGTAATCAATGCGCGTGCGCGCATGGTCACGCTTGAAGTTGATGCTCATGTTCACCAAGCCGTTGGCGTTCGGGTAGTTCAGCACCTCCCACGGAATGCGCATCTCCGCCATCCATCCGTCGGGCACACGCTGAACGGCTGCCTGCCATACCCCACGCCACTCTCTCTTGGCAGCGCGTCCACCGGCGATGCGCTCGTTCTGCGTGCCGATAGCGTTGACAATAAACGCGGAGATGTTGCCCCAGTTGCGCGAGAAATAAGGGTCTATTTGAAAGGTCACAGTGTCCTCGCCGGGAAACTCCGAACCCGGGCGGATTTCGCGTGCCACAATGGCGCCCGGCTCGCTGTCGTGACAATAAAAAGCCACATAAATGGCTCTATCGTCGTACAGGATATATGCCTCTGTCTGATCGGCGGCAGGCTTGCCGGTGTACGGGTCCACAAACTCGCGTGCTACCGGAGACTTTTTCCATGCTTCATCATCCAGTTTGCCGTCGACCACCGGAGGGTTAGTTGTCTTCACAGCGGAAATGCTACGCGAGGAGTACTGCCCCGCGCAGACTGGCGAAACGACACATGCCCACAAAAGCCCAGCGAATACAGCAGCTCTCATCTACCCTACTCAGGCGCTCCCTTCGAATCGTTGAACTAAATCGTTTTAATTGTATCCCAACTTTAACGCCGGACGCAAAGACCCTGCTGCTGGTGCCAAGAAAAAAGTGCGCTGCAGACTTCTGCGCAGGACAAAAAGCCCCCTTCCTTTGCGGAAGGGGGGCACTCTCGCTCACAGGCGTGTGAGGCTTAGCGAGTCCATACCGCCTGAGTCATGGGGAACGGTGCTGCACCTGGCACATTCTTGTTGCGGTCCCAGAGCTGCCAGATTGTATCGCCCCACGCCTTCAGCTTGCTGAAGAAGGGGTCTTTCTGCACGACATAGGCGCTGGCAGGCAAGGTCAGTCTGCCCGTGCCCTTTATCTCGTCGCGCAGGAACTCGACATACTCGCGGCTGGTCACCTGATAGAACAGCGTTACCACGATGCGGTCAGCACCTGCAGGTACTGTCAGGCTCACCTCATCGTAACCGCCAGCATACTCCGCCGAAGTGAAGTAGTCTGGAGCGGGGTTGCCGCCCACCACCGGCTCACACTGCCGCTTGATCGCCTCGGTGATGTCGAACCCCTTCGGCGGGATTCGGTTGTCCTTGTAGCGCCCGGTCGCCAGCGCAAAGTGGAAAGTCTTCGCCTCGTTCGTGAGAGTACTAGTCGGATGCATCTCATATACCAGCGCATCCGCATAGCGCTCGTGAGGCGCCAGCCGCGGGCTGCTGGACGAGTAGTCGGTCGGCAAGCCTTTCAGCGTGCCCACCGTGTAGTCGTAGGGGTTGACCTCCTGCACAAGTGTTCCGCCGGAGTACACCTTGATGTTCAGGAACATACGCCGTCCCTCGGGGAACCCGGAGATCAACTTGTGGGCGGTCTGGTTCTGAACGCGGAATGTGAGCGCACCGGTGACGGGGTTATAGGACATCCCCTGAATGGAGGCAGCGGACTGCAGCATCGTTTTCCCGCGTTCTACCGCCGCCAGGAGGGCGCTGGCGTTCAGCCCCAGTCCCTGCCTCAGATCCAGCGTGAGTACGGACGCTCCCTGCCCAAGCAGACGCGCATTGGTAGCATCGTAGTTCGCCGATCCCTTCACCACGCTCGCCAGCAGCCAGGTCACCCAGATGTTGCCACCCATCATATCGTGCAGAGGCACACCGCTGTTTGGGTGCTCGGCGCTGGGTCGGTAAACAGCGTTCGACTTGTCCCCGCCCTTGCCCGTCACATCGCGCATGTGGCAATCCTGGCACTTCACGATGTAGTTGTTGGGATAGGAGGTCTTGAACCGGTCGGGCGCGAAGGGTCCCAGTCCGGGCGCGCCGCCCTGTTTGCCGTATGCCGATGCCATGAACTCGGAGAAGGTACGCTCCACATGGAAGTAGGCATACGCCGAATTCACCTCCGTCGGCAAGGCGCCGGACTGCCCCTGCAGTAGCAAGTTCGCCAGCACCGGGTTGGACACGTCGTGGCAGGTCGAGCAGAAGTACTTGCTCTTGTGGTAACGACTGTAGAACATCTTGTGGCGAGCCGTTGCATCGGCGAAGGGTCCGCGCTTCTCGGAGCCGATGCTCAGGAAGTACTGTCCTGAGCCACTCTCGGTGTACAGTGCGCTGAACGGTTCGTTGTTCACGTAGAACGGCGCGCCGCTGAAGAGTTTGATGACCTGCGCACGCAGGCTGTCCTCGCGATAGGTGGCATCGGCAGCTGGCTGTGACGGTGTCCGGGTGGCGTTCGCCTCGTCCCAGTAATTGCGCCAGTCGTTGCCCTCGCGTGTACCGGTGTAGGTGCCTTTGTAGAACGGGTCAAACATGCGATGGCAGGCGTCGCAGGACACGCCATCGAAGTCCGCGCCGGTCATCAGCGAGCCGTTCGTGGGGTCTGAGCGCCCTTCTATCCAGCCCTGCGGCATGTGACATCTCAGACAGATGTCGGTTGCGTTCGGTCTTCCGATTGCCCAGATGGAGTCCTGCGCAGCGACCGTAAGACACGCCCAGAAGAGCGGATCGCGCGCTGACTGTGCCATCATGGATCCCTGCCAGTTGAACCCCGGCTCCACCGCACGGTCGTAGCCAGCATGGCAGTTCATGCACCGAGTGGGAGCCTCCAGCCGAATGCCATCGGTGGGTTGAGAGCCGGGCATTCGCACCAGAGGGTCATCCTTCACCGGCAGTGGCGCCCACGTAGTGCTCTGGGCGAGAACCACGGTCAGAAGCAACGGGAGACCGGATAGCAGCGCAAACTTCAGGGTTCGCATAGGTAGTCGCCTCCTTTGGCAAGTTACTGGCTAAACTACAGTTCTTTGATTTGTACCAGTAACTATGGTAATTTAAGTTTAGCACTAATGAAACGAGTTGTCAACTGGAGTTGTGGAATCTTTCGATTAAAAAAGTGCGGCTGATAGAATGCCTAGTCAGCACTGTCAAGCAGCGGCTACCAGGTCGGTTGCGCATGGCTTTTTCAGCCCTCGTGGCCTTGCGAGGAGCGAAGCGACGAAGCAATCCCCTTCGCCTGCCCGTCACCCCGTTTCATTGCGAGGAGCGAAGCGACGA
>CAKZNX010000201.1 GCA_937132045.1 uncultured bacterium | reverse complement strand
CATTGCGAGGAGCGCAGCGACGAAGCAATCCCCTTTCGCCCTCGTGTCATTGCGAGGAGCGCAGCGACGAAGCAATCTCCCTTCGCATCCCGTAACCCGTGTCCTTGCGATGAGCGCAGCGACGAAGCAATCCCCTTTCGCCCTCGTGTCATTGCGAGCAGCGCAGGCGACGAAGCAATCCCCCTCGCACTGCGTGTCATTGCGAGCAGCGAAGCGACGAAGCAATCCCCCTCGCACATACTGCTTCCGCGCAAGCAGACGTCACATCCGGGCTCTCCTCAAACACCCCTAGGAAAGTTTGACAGCACAGCCAAGTCCGGTTATCATAGTGCCTGAACAACCTGTGCTGGAGAAGAAGAGTGGAAACGTATACACATCTCGCAGAAGATGCTCTTCAACGCATCGAAAGCACCCTGCGCGTGGACAACAGCACGATGTATCGCGAACGAGCACCACGCGCCGAACTTCCCTATGCCACCCTGTGGCCCCTCAGCATGTGGCAGTCCGCGCTGATTTACGCTGCCCAGCGCGACACGCAACGGTACCTGCCCACCTTTCGGCGACTGCAGAAGACCCTGCTTGCCTACTGGGATGAGAAGCACTCCCCGCCCGGCTTCGATGCCTATCCCGGAGGCAACGACAAATACTACGATGACAATGCATGGATGGTGCTGAACTACGTGCAGATGTACGAGATGACGCGCGACAGGCAGTGGCTGAAGTGGGCGCAGGACGTGCACCGCTTCGTCTGGAGCGGCTGGGACGAGCAGCTGGGCGGAGGCATCTACTGGCATCAGAGTCGTAAGAGCAAGAACACCTGTTCCAACGCACCGGCGCTGGTGTCCGCGCTGTGGCTGTACTCCGTGACCCGCCAGCCCGAGTATCTCCTGCAGGCTCAGCAGATCCATGGATGGCTTACCGCGCGCCTGCAAGACCCCGGCGATGGGCTGTTCTGGGATAACATGCAGATGGACGGGCGCGTGGACCGCACCAAGTTCCCCTACAACACCGCGCTGATGATCGACGCAAACCTCTGGTGGTATCGTCTGACCTCACGCGAGGAGTATCGGCGCGAGGCGTTGAGGCTGGCACGGTCTGCCGAGAAATACTGGTTTGGCTGGGGCAGTCGGGCGATCGAGGGATTTGCCCCCTTTGTGGTGAAGCTGTGTGAGGCGTATCGGCAGCTGGCGCGCGTCACCGGCGACAGCCGCTGGAACGTGCTGATTGATCGCACCGCCGCCTTTGTGCGCACGCTTCGCTCACCTGACGGAGACTACCCTGAAGATTGGACCGGCGAGGAACGGAAGCCGCCTGTGACCAGTATGATGGCGCTGGCGTCGTCGGCGTGCCTGTTCGAGCTGGCATCACGCGCCGGTTGAGCGTGTGAGAGCATCAGCACTCCTCAGCGCTGTTTGGATGAACGTGCGCTGCCGAAAAAAAGCGGGTACAATGAACATTGTGCAATCTGAAATCAACGGAGGCTCCTGACGTGTGGAGGTTTCTGAATAGCTTCACAGGACTGGCGGTGCTGCTGTTCATCATCGGCGCTGTAGGGCTGGTGTATGGTGCCGACGCTATCCGCGATCCGGGTCAGCCACACGACCCCTGGCTGCCATGGCTCTACTTCGGCGCCGCTGTGCTGATGGTGGTCAACGCCGTCCTGTCGGTACGCCACTACGAGCAGAAGATGAAGGAGCAGGAGCAATCGCGGAAGGAGGAAGCGCGCAAATGAGTGCGGTAACCTGTGTGGAGTGCGGCAAACCGCTGGACAAGATACCGGTTTGGCTGGCAGATGTCAGAGTGAAGTTTACCTGTGAAGATTGTCGGGTCAAACATCGCACCCCGATTGTGATTATGGATGACGCCCCTCTGGCCGAAGAGCCGCCCGAAGGGCTGGACGTCATTGAGCGCGAGGAGGGTCTGGAAACCACCTCGCTGGAGGAACTGGCTCAGGAAGAAGAGCAGGTAGCGAAAGAGGAAGAAGAGGAGCGAGAGTGATGTGGGGCAGGATTGCCCTGCTGTGGTGTGCCGTCTGCGTGCTGGCTATGCCGGGACGCACCGAGGATTATCGCATCAGCCCCGGCGATACGCTCGAAGTGGCTGTGTGGGGCTACGATGATCTGTCCCGCACGGTCATCGTCCGCCCCGACGGCAGTATCTCTCTTCCTGTCGTGGGCGAGCTGCGCGCACAGGGGCTGTCGCCCGCAGACCTGGCGCAGCAGGTGAGCAGATCCCTTGCCCGCTGGGTCAAAAGTCCCCGCGTGAGCGTCATCGTCAAATCTTTCGCGCAACATCAGGTTTACATCCTGGGTGCGGTGGCGCGACCAGGAGTTTATCCCGTGCAACCGGGACTGACGGTAGCCGAAGCCATCGCGCTGGCAGGCGGACTTACCTCCTTTGCCGACCGCAACAACCTCACCGTACTGCGAAAACAGGGCGCGCAAGACATAAAGTTCCCCGTGAGATTTACCGATAATCCCTCACGAGAGGATTCGGCGGTACGCTTCGTGCTTCAACCGGGCGACAACCTCATTGTGTCCGAGGCGACATTCACCATTACCGGTGCAGTGGAGCGTCCGGGGGTGTACCCGATAGGTAACCTGCGCAATCTGGAAGAGGCACTGGCGACCGCGGGAGGTACCTTGACATTCGGAGACCCGTCTCGCGCCGAGGTGCAGGTGGGTGAGGTCGTGGAGGTGCTCGACCTGCTGGATGCTGGAGTGCGTCAGCGTCCCCTGCAGGCAGGCATGACCATTCGCGTGCCGGAACGCGAAAACACCCTCTTCATCATCGGGGAGGTGGCTCGCGCGGGCGCTTACGGATGGGCGAAGGGACGCTGTGAGACGCTGATGGATGCGCTCACCACCGCCGGTGGACCAACCCGTGAAGCGCGTCTGGAGCGCATCGTGGTGAACCGGGGCAACCAGTTCCTGCAGGTGAATGCTACCACACCGCAGGGCGCACGCTTCCCCCTGCAGCCAACCGATGTGGTCATCGTGCCCTCCCGCCCTCGCCCCAATTACGAATGGACGGCGATACTGGGCACCCTGCTGGCGACCTACTCGGTGTTCCGGCGATAATAGTCCCCCGATGATCGACATCCACACCCACATCCTCCCCGGCGTCGACGACGGTTCTCAGGATACAGGCGAGTCGCTGCTGATGGCAGAGGAGGCAGTCGCTCAGGGCGTGCAGGTGATGGTGGCAACGCCCCACCTCCGCTGGGAAGGTGCTCCGCTGACGGCTTCCCACATCCGGCAGGCGGTAGACGAAATCAACGAACTGCTGCAGGCAAAGGGCATCAGCCTGCAGGTTCTGCCCGGCTGTGAGATCCCGCTCAGCGATGAGCTGCCCGAGCGACTGGCAAGCGGCGAATGGATGTCGCTGGGCGACAACGGGCGCACAGTGCTGGTGGAACCGCCATGGCACCGCTGGCACACGGAGCACATAGCCGTTCTCCAGAGGCTGGTCGATGCTGACTGGACGGTGGTTCTGGCACACCCGGAACGTCACCATGTGTTCCAGCGCAATCTGCCGCTACTGGAAGAGCTGCTGGCGATGGGCGTCCACCTTCAGGTAACCACCGGGTCGCTGATCGCAGGCAGGTCGAATCCCGCCAGCACGCGATGCGCCTACCAGTTGCTGGAGAGGCAGATGGTGAGCCTGGTGGCTTCGGACTGCCACAATGCCACCAGCCGCCAATGCGATATGGGCACGGCGCGCGCCATTCTGCAACGCACCTGTGGTCGGCACATCGCGCAGATGCTGACAGAAAAGGTGCCTGCGGCGCTGCTGAGCGGTGAGAAAGTCGAATTGGCAACAATCTGGCAACAGAATACGGTGGAACCGAACCGCTGGATGCGATTCCTGCGGAGCATTCTGAGGAGGGAAACCGATGACGGATAAACTATTTGGAGGACACTATCCCCTGCTGAAGCAGGCGCTTCATGCCTGCGCCCTTCGGCAGGAGGCGATTGCCCACAACATCGCCAACGTGAACACTCCCGGCTACCGACGTATCGACGTTTCGTTTGAGCAGTTCCTCCGTGCTGCCCGAACAAACTTCTTGCAGGTTTCCCATCCCAGACACTATGCTCTAGCACCCTCTCAGTTACCTGCTCCGGGGGCGGCGCCGGATGCAGATGCTCCCATGCGCCCTGACGGCAACACGGTGGACATCGAGTACGAAATGGCACAGCTCGCCGAGAATCAGATTCGCTTTCAGGCGCTGAGCCAGCTCATCACCGGGCGCTACCAGAGCCTGAAGACCGTTATCACCGGCGGAGGGGGGAGGTAAAACCCCATGAGTCTGTTTCGCTCCATGCAGATCAGCGCATCGGGACTGACCGCCGAACGCCTGCGCCTTGACGTCATCGCAAACAACCTGGCAAACGTGAACACAACGCGCACCGCAGAGGGCGGTCCCTACCGACGCAGAGTCGCCGTGCTGGAGGAACGCCCCACTGGCTTCGCCGACCTGCTCGGCATCCAGTCCGCCCCGGCAATGGGGCGCGGGGGCGTGCGGGTCGCCGCGATTCTCGCGGACAACGCCCCCCCACAGCGCGTGTATAACCCCGGTCACCCCGACGCCGACGCGGAAGGCTACGTGCAGATGCCCAACGTGAACGTGGTGACCGAGATGGTGGATATGATTACCGCCACACGCGCCTACGAGGCAAATGTCACCGCGATGAACGCAGCGAAGCAGATGGCTTTGCGCACGCTGGACATCGGCAGGAACGCATAAAGGGGGGGTAGAGGAACATGGAGATTCGTCTCAATAGCGTGCTGCCGAACAGCACTGGAACGCTTACAGGTGTAGCCAGTAACCGCGACGCTGGCACTTCCTTCAAGGAGACCCTGCAGTCCGCTTTCGAGCGCATCAACCAGATGCAGCTCAACTCCGCGAATCTGGCGCGCCAGTTTGCCGCTGGCGAAACAGATGATCTGGTACGCGTGATTACGGCATCGGAAGAAGCCTCCGTCGCCCTGCAGCTGGCGGTACAGGTGCGCAATAAGGTGGTAGAAGCGTACCAGGAAATCATGCGGATGCAGGTGTAAGCCATGCTGGAGCGCGTGCGCGAGTGGTGGCAGACCAGCGACCGACAGACCCGTCTGGTTGCGGTCGGTTCGGCGGTTGGGCTGCTGATCGTGATGATTGCTCTCTCCTTCTGGGCGACCCAGCCCGAGTGGGACGTGCTTTATACGGGGCTATCGCCGTCAGACTCGGGCGCCATCGTTGCACGCCTGAAGCAGGCGAAGGTGCCTTACCGACTAACAGCGGGAGGCAGCACCATCGAAGTTCCCACACAGCACCGCGATGAGATGCTTCTTTCCCTGGCGTCTGAGGGACTGCCCAATCAGGGCACGCTGGGCTACAGCCGTTTGGAGAAACTGGGCTTCGGCACCACGCAGACCGTAGAACAGGAAACCACACGCCTCGCGCACGAGGAGTCCCTTCAGAATACAATCGCCCGGCTCCAGCCGGTCGCTGGCGCGCGAGTGCACATTACGCCCGCCATCGATTCGCCCTTCGTGGGCGAGAAGAAGCCCGCGAAAGCCAGCGTCATGGTAGACCTGAAGTCGGGACAGCAGCTCACCCGCGAGCAGATTGCCTCGATCGTCTTTCTCGTATCGCGCAGTGTGGCAGGGCTGTCGCCGGAGAACGTCTCGGTGGTAGACGAGTACGCGAACCTGCTCTGGGACGGCTCACAGTCCTCTGATATGGCGCCGGGCGTCGCCAGCAACAAACTGGAACTCGAGCGTGCCTACGCGGAGACCGTTCAGCGACAGCTTCAACAACAGCTGGACGCCGTGCTGGGACCGGGCAAGTCGCGACTGACTGTCACCGCTGAGCTGGACCTCGACCGCGAGGAGGTCAATCAGAAGCAGATCGAAACCGGACCGGACGGACAGGGTACCCCCATCAGCGAAACGCGCACGGAAGAGACTGTACGTGGTGCAGCGCCACGCGGGGCGCAGGGCACGGCGGGAGTTCCCACCTACCCCACCGCTCCGACAGGCACTCCCGGCGAATACAAACACTCCACCACCACCACAAACTACGAAGTAGGACAGAGCACCATCCACCGCGTGAAGATGCCGGGCAGGGTGATGCGCATGTCGGTAGCGGCAATGGTAGACGCCTCCGTCCCGCAGGAGCAGGTGGAGAAGGTTCGCACCTTCCTCGAGGGCGCTGTTGGCGCGGACCAGAACGACGCGAACCGCCGTTTCCGCGTGATTGTTGAAAGCATCCCCTTCGACAATACACTGGCAAAGGAGGCGGAGGCGGCGCGCAAGCAGTTCCAGAGCCGTCAGCTGATCGATACCGCCCTGCGCTATCTGCCTCTGGCGGTGCTGCTTATCGTGCTGCTGATACTGGCGAAGGCGCTGAAGCCCCAGCGTGTGGCGCAGACGCCTGAGGGTGTGGTCATGTCGTTACCCGGTGGTGAGGTGCCCAGCGAGTTTGAGGTGAAAGGCGAGCAGTTGCCCGACGAAGTGGCTCAGGCGGTTTCCAGGCGGACGCGCCGTACCGCAGAAACGCCCGAAGACGAGGAAGAGGTAGAGATCAAACCCATTCGTGAGCGCGTGGACGTGAATCTGGAAAGCGTGATCCGGCTGGCAGACCAGAAGCCGGAGAAGGTAGCGATGCTGATCAAAGGCTGGCTGGCGGAGGATGAACGGTAATGAATCCACGAATGGCACATCCAACCCTGACCCACCGTCAGAAGGCGGCGATAATGATCGTGGCGATGGGACCCGACGTGGCGGGCAAGGTTCTGCGCCATCTGGACGAAGACGAGGTGGAGCAGATTACTCTGGAGATTGCCCGCATGGGCAAGATAGCGCCTGAAGTGCGCGAAGCGATCATCGAGGAGTTCCACGAGCTGTGCGTCGCGCAGGAGTATATCGCGGAAGGAGGCTTACAGCACGCCAAGCAGGTGCTGGAGAACGCCTTCGGTGCCGAAAAGGCGAACGAGCTCATCACCCGCGTGATTCAGGCGATGCAGATCGTGCCCTTCGACTTCATCAAGAAGACCGATCCCGGCCAGCTTCTGAACTTCATTCAGGACGAGCACCCGCAGACCATCGCGCTGGTGCTGGCGTATCTCCCACCCAACCACGCAGCGCAGGTATTGCAGGGGCTGCCTCCTGAGCTGCGTGCAGAGGTCGCGCACCGCATCGCCATCATGGACCGCACACCGCCCGACGTCATCCGCGAGGTGGAGAAGGTGCTGGAACGCAAGCTCTCCTCCGTCATCTCGCAGGACTTCACCACGGCGGGCGGAGTGAAGGCACTGGTAGAACTGCTGAACTGGATCGACCGCACCAGCGAGCGCATGATCCTCGACAGCCTCTCCGAGACCAACCCCGAACTGGCGGAAGAGGTCAAGAAGATGATGTTCGTGTTCGAGGACATCGTGCAGCTGGACGACCGCTCGATCCAGCAGGTGCTGAAGGAAGTGGACATGAAGGAGCTGGCGCTGGCGCTGAAAGGCTGCAGCGAAGAGGTGCAACAGCGCATCTTCAAGAACATGTCCGAGCGTGCAGCGAACATGCTCAAAGAAGACATGGAGTTCATGGGACCGGTACGCCTGCGCAACGTGGAGGAGGCGCAACAGCGCATCGTTGCCATCATCCGGCGCATGGAGGAGGCGGGCGAGATCGTTATCGCGCGCGGCGGAGCTGGTGCCGAGGAGATGGTGGTGTAAACTATGCTGGGGCAGGTGCTCAAAAGCGATCAGCTGGCACGCTTCACCCGCTGGGTGGGAACGCCTCTTCGCGTGCTGGAGGCGTCATCGGAGCCGGAGCCGCCCGAACCGCAACCTGAGGGTCCTGACCCGCAGGAACTGCTCGCCGAGGCGAAGCGGGTGCTGGCAGAGGCGCACCGTCAGGCAGACCAGATGCGGCACGACGCTGTGCGGAAGGGCTACGCAGACGGACTGCAGCTGGGACGCGCAGAAGGGATGAAGCTATACCAGCAGTCGGTCGAAGACCTGCGCACGGAGGTGCAGAAGGTGGTGGATGCCATCCTCGCCGAGCGAATGCGCCTGTGGCAGGAGATGGAACCGCAGGTCATCGATCTCGTACTGGAAATCGCGCGGAAAGTGCTGCGCGAAGAGGTGCAGGCGCACCGTGAGGCTCCCCTGACCATCATCAAACACGCTCTGCGTCGGGTCTCCGACACCGAGCACGTACGCATTCGTGTGAACCCGGACGACCTGCAGATCGCCCGGGAGCACCGGGAGGACCTTCTGGCGATATGCGACGGGGTGAAGCAGATCGAGATCGTGGATGACCGGCGCGTAGGCGATGGCGGATGCATCATCGAGACGCCCGGAGGTACCATCGACGCCACCCTGCGCACCCAGCTTCAGTCGGTGGAGAAAGCGTTGCGAGAGGGAGAGCAGGCAGCATAACCGCCTGAACTGCCATGAGCGATCTTCCGAACATACTGGAACCGCTTCCCTGCCCAGACCTGTCGGCGGCGAAAGAGCGTCTGCGTCTGCTGGACCCCATCAAGATACACGGGCGCGTCCAGCAGGTCATCGGGCTGGTTATCGAGAGTGTGGGACCAGCTGCGCGGGTGGGCGAGGTGTGCGAAATCCAGTTCCAGCGAACGCGACCGCCCATCTTCGCCGAGGTGGTGGGTTTCCGCCAGAACCGCGTGCTGCTGATGCCGCTGGGTGAGATGGAAGGCATCACCCCGGGCAGCCAGGTGGTGGCAACGGGCATGGTGCACAAGGTGCCGGTCGGCGAGTGCCTGCTGGGGCGCGTGCTGGACGGACTGGGTAGACCGATGGACGGCGGACCGGCTATCTCGCCTGATACCCTATATCCGGTTAACCGTCAGCCTCCCAACGCCCT
>CAKZNX010000200.1 GCA_937132045.1 uncultured bacterium | reverse complement strand
GGAGCGTAGCGACGAAGCAATCCCCTACGCCCCCGTGTCCTTGCGCGGAGCGTAGCGACGAAGCAATCCCCCTCGCCTTCTGTGTCCTTGCGAGGAGCGTAGCGACGAAGCAATCCCCTCCGCCCCCGTGTCCTTGCGAGGAACGCAGCGACGAAGCAATCCCCCTCGCCCTCTGTGTCATTGCGAGGAGCGAAGCGACGAAGCAATCCCCTTCGTCTACCGGGAAACCGCAGGGGATTGCTTCGCCTGCCCTGAGGACAGGCTCGCAATGACACGTCGCCCTTGTGTCATTGCGAGGAGCGAAGCGACGAAGCAATCCCCCTCGCGCTGCGTGTCATTGCGAGGAGCGAAGCGACGAAGCAATCCCCCTCGCCCTGCGTGTCCTTGCGAGGAGCGAAGCGACGAAGCAATCTCCTCCACTTACCATAAACCGCAGGGGATTGCTTCGCCTGCCCTAGGGGCAGGCTCGCAATGACACGTCGCCCTTGTGTCCTTGCGAGGAGCGAAGCGACGAAGCAATCCCCCTCGCGCTGCGTGTCATTGCGAGGAGCGAAGCGACGAAGCAATCTCCTCCACTTACCATAAACCGCAGGGGATTGCTTCGCCTGCCCTGGGGGCAGGCTCGCAATGACACGTCGCCCTTGTGTCCTTGCGAGGAGCGAAGCGACGAAGCAATCCCCTCCAAGGTAGCCACGTGGGAAATGGACGTACACCGCATCGTTTGACTTCCCGTTCAAATTCAGGTACAATAGGTTCGCTTGAGCCGGTAGCTCAGCAGGCAGAGCATCGCCCTTTTAAGGCGAGGGTCGTGGGTTCGAATCCCACCCGGCTCACCAGCGCTTCCCGCAGGATTTCCCCACGTGTGCCGATAATTTAGCGGTATGAAACAGGGAGTAATTGCCAGATACCGCCAGTTCTTGCCTGTCAGCGACCGTACCCCGGTGGTCACGTTGCTGGAAGGGGATACGCCGCTCATTCCCGCGCCGCGCCTCGCGCAGGCGATCGCGCCCCAGCTGGAGATTTACCTGAAATACGAAGGCGCCAACCCCACCGGCTCGTTCAAGGACCGGGGAATGACCATGGCGATCTCCAAAGCGGCGGAAGAGGGCGTACAGGCGGTTATCTGCGCCTCCACCGGCAACACCTCCGCCTCGGCGGCGGCATACGCCGCACGCGCCGGGATGCGCTGTTACGTGCTGCTGCCCTCCGGTAAGGTGGCGCTGGGCAAACTCACACAGGCACTCATGCATGGCGCAAAGGTCATCGCCGTCGACGGCAACTTCGACGCGGCGCTCGAGATGGTTCAGCAGGTGGCTGCGCGGTATCCCGTTACCATTGTGAACTCGGTCAACCCGTATCGCGGCGAGGGGCAGAAGACCGCTGCCTTCGAAATCTGTGATGCGCTGGGGAACGCACCCGATTACCATGCCATTCCCGTCGGCAACGCACGCAACATCGTCGCCTACTGGCAGGGATATAAAGAGTACTATCTGCACGGGAAGACCACCCGCCTGCCGAAGATGCTGGGTTTTCAGGCGGCGGGCGCTGCACCACTGGTGGAGGGGCGGGTCATCGAGCGTCCCGAGACCATCGCCACGGCGATACGCATCGGCAACCCTGCCAGCTGGAAGGAGGCTATCGCCGCGCGCGACGAGTCGGGCGGACTGATCGAGAAGGTCACCGACGAGGAGATTCTGGACGCCTACCGACTGGTGGCTTCGCTGGAAGGGGTGTTCGCCGAGCCTGCCTCAGTGGCTCCCATTGCGGGATTGCGAAAGCTGGCGCAGGCTGGCTACTTCACCGAGCGCGTGGTGGTAACGGTCACCCTGACAGGGCACGGGCTGAAGGACCCGGATACCGCGATGGAAGCCTCGCAGATGGCTCCGGTGCATGTGCCTCCCGAGATGGACGCTGTGCGCCGGGCGCTGGAGCTGTAGATGTCCACCACTCAGGAAAAGGAGCCTGTTGCGCCAGGCGCGGCACATCGGATGCTGCCATGGGGCAAAAACCTCTCCACCGTTCAGCGCGACTGGGTGTTGTTCGCCAGTCTCACCTTCTGCTTCTCTTTCGGCTTCGCCGTGTATAACGGCATCTTCCAGAACTTCATCCGCGAGGTGCTTCAGGTATCGCCATCGCAGCTGGGCGTGCTGGAGTCCCTGCGCGAGGTTCCCGGACTGCTCACGGCGTTCATTGCAGGCACGCTGGTCGCTTTCGCCGAGCCGCGGCTGGCGGGGCTGGCGTTGATGGTTTGTGCGCTGGGCATCGGGGCGACCGGCACAGCAGGCAACTACTGGACGCTGGTTGCCATCAATGTCTTCTGGTCTACAGGCTTTCATCTGTGGTCATCGGTGTCGCCGGCGATCACGCTGTCGCTGGCTGGTGGGCGCGAGGGCGGCAGACACCTGGGGCGCATGAGCGCGGTCGGTTCCATCGCGGTGCTGGTGGCGCTTGGGTCCGCGCGTCTGTTCAAGGAGTACCTGTCATACAAGGTGCTGTTCCTGATTGCGGGTGCTACTATCGGCGTGGCTGCGGTTGTGGCTTTTATGCTATCGGCGCACGCGGCAAGCGGCGAGCGTCAGCCCATCATCCTGCGACGCGACTACAGTCTCTACTACATTCTGACGTTTCTGGAAGGGTGTCGCCGTCAGATATTCAGCACCTTCGCCTCCTATGTGCTGATACTGGTGTACAACACGCCCGTTCAAACGATGCTGTCGCTGGCTTTCCTAAACGCCTCGCTCGGCGTCATCGCCGCCCCTACGGTGGGCAGGCTGGTAGACCGATTCGGCGAACGTCGGATGCTGACCCTTTACTACGTGCTCATCGCGTGCGTGTTCGCAGGCTATGCCTTCTTCCGTGATGTGCGCCTGCTGTATGCCCTTTTTGTCACCGATAGCGTGCTGTTCAGCTTCAGCATGGGTATCACTGTTTTCCTCAATCGGATCGTGCGTCAGGGGGAGCTGACTCCGAGCCTGGCGATGGGTACCACCATGAACCATGTGGCAGCGGTGATTATGCCCGTGCTGGGTGGTGTGCTGTGGAAGGCACTGGATGACTACCGCATCCCATTCTGGATCGGTTTTGGTGTGGTCTTCCTGTCGATGATGGCGGTTCAGCGTATCCCGGCGCCTCGGGCATCAACCCTTCCGCATGAGCAGGCTCATGATCGCGTCCGCTAGCTTGTGTGGGTCGTGGCGTACCACGTCCGTCTGGCTGATGAAATCCCCACCCACGGTGCGATAGCCCATACTTCGGATGCGGTCGAGATCTGGCTCCACAAACTCTGCCCCCGACCTCCGGTAGCGCTCCAGCATTTCCGGCGACGGACGTGAGGTATTGACCAGCACGTAGTCGAACAGGCGCATGGGGCAGTGTGCCTCGATGGCGCGCACATGGTCGCTGGCGGTGAACCCGTCGGTTTCACCGGGCTGGGTCATCACGTTGCAGACATAGACACGCAGGGCACGGCTTCGATGGATGGCGTCTGCGATGCCGTTGACCAGCAGGTTGGGAATGATGCTGGTGAAGACACTGCCAGGACCCAGCACAATCACATCTGCCTCTCGGATTGCATGCAATGCCTCCTGCGGAGCGCTGACGTCGGGCGGGTGCAGCATCATCTGCCGGATCTTCAGAGGCGAGCTGGCGATGGCGGTCTCTCCTTCGATGATGGAGCCGTCCTCCATCCTGGCGCGGAGGCGTACGTGCTCGAGCGTGGAAGGGATAACGCGACCGCGGATGGCGAGAACTTTGCTGGTCTCCTTGATGGCAGTCTCAAAGTTGCCGGTGATGTCTGTGAGTGCCACAATCAACAGGTTGCCCAGCGTGTGCCCGCTGAGACCATCGCCCGTGCGGAAACGATGCTGAAGCAGTCGTGTCATCACCGGTTCGGCATCAGCCAGCGCCACCAGGCAGTTGCGGATGTCGCCCGGGGGAAGCACGCCGAATTGCTCGGTCAGCTTGCCTGAGCTGCCGCCGTCGTCGGTGACAGTGACGACCGCTGTGACGTTACTGGAGAACTGCTTAAGACCGCGTAGAAGGGTGGACAACCCTGTGCCTCCGCCGATTGCCACCAGCTCGGGACCCATCTGCAGGTTGCGCTTGCTGTACACCACATGGGCAAGCTGCCGTCCCGCCGATGGGTCAATAGCACAGGCGATGGTGCGAACCAGTCCGCGGATGCCAACGACGCTGATGGCAAGCCCCAGCAAGGCAATGGCAACACCGCCGAGCGCCAGAATGAGATTGCCTTCAGAACCTGTACCCAGCTGCTCAGAGGTCTCCTGCACGTTTCGATGCAGCCAGACCAGCAGCTGCGGAAAACGCACATCGATGAGGATGAGCAGCCCGACAAACATTATCACTGTTCCCGACAGCGCCAGCAGAAGCCAGCGCTTCACCAGCATCCCGGGCAGTAGCCAGCGGGCGCTGGGTGTGCGCAACATGCTTCGGAAGCTCCATGGGCTGCCCACGATGGCTCACCCTTCCAGCACAGAGCGTTCGACGTCGCGGTGTTCCACGTTCACCCGATATGCTCTCTCTCGCAGGAAGCCGCCGATGGTCTCGGCAATCACTACCGAGCGGTGACGTCCGCCCGTGCACCCGATAGCGATCGTGAGATAGGCTTTGCCTTCACGGATGTATTCTGGCAGAGTGAAATCGATCAGCTCCCGCAGTTTGTTCATGAACCTGCCTGTCAACGGGTCATCGAACACATACCGGGCGATGCGAGGATTGCGTCCATCCAGTGCGCGCAGGTGATCCACGTAGTGCGGGTTCGCGAGGAACCGCACGTCGAACACCAGGTCCGCCTCCGGTGGAACCCCGTATTTGAATCCGAACGAGACCACGTTGACTGCAATACCAGCCGTTTGCGCCTTCAGGGCATACTCGGTTTCGATCTGGACGCGCAACTCGTGCGGAGCCAGACGAGAGGTGTCGATCACGCGGTCGGCAGAAGCGCGCAGTTCCTCCAGCATGATGCGTTCGTGGCGGATGCTCTGCAGGATGGTGGGATGCTCGTGAAACAGCGGGTGCTTTCGGCGTGTCTCGCGGAACCGCTGCACGAGCTCGTCGTCGGTGCAGTCCAGAAAGACGATCTCCACAGGCACTCCGCGCTCGGCGACCCGGCGCACGTTGTCCAGCAATTCGGCAAGCATCTCGCCGCAGCGGGTATCGATGACCAGCGCCACGTGCCTCATGCGCTCCGGGTGCTCCTCACTCAGGTCTACCAGAGCGGGCAGGAGGCGTGGAGGCAGGTTGTCGACGCAGAAATAGCCGAGGTCCTCGAAGATGTGCGAGACCAGCGTCTTTCCTGACCCCGACATGCCGGTAATCAATACCCAGCGACGATCTCTCATGCGGTTCATCCTCGCCTGTTCCCTCTATATTCTTCCACAAAGCCCCTA
>CAKZNX010000199.1 GCA_937132045.1 uncultured bacterium | reverse complement strand
GGGTTCAGTCTTCCGCCTCCGCCCAGCGTGAAGCGGGTCAGAATGAGCTCGTTGGTCTGGCGCGTCTTGGTAGACGCAGTGTAGATGACGTCGATGGCGCCGAGGCGCGGGATGACCATTGGCTCGAGGGCGTTGGTGACCACCGCGGGTATGGGCAACTGCTGATCGCGCGTCCACGCACTGGGGTTCAGCGGGTTACCAAGGCAGGCGTTGTAGTAGATGCTATAGCGCCCGCTGGCGCCGCTGTACCAGAACATCACCGGCGTCGTGCCGATGACCACTACCCGCGGCTGGAAGCGCGGCAACGAGGCATCGTTGCCCAGAGCTACCGGCGTGCCGGGCACACCGTTCACGATAGGCGCCACGAAAGTGACGTTCTCAGTGACCACCACACTACCCATCTGTCGCTTCGCCGCCTGTCCCTGCCACAGCAGGTAGGGCTGTCCACCCACCACAAAGAAGGTGGGCGCATAGTGCTTGATGGACGATGGGATCACCTCGCCCGGGATGGTGGTAAACAGCCTGCCGTATTTATCGCGGACAGCGCTGTTGGTGGGGTCACGCGGGAACTCTGCACCACGTCCGCTCCACCACTGTGCTGCCGAAGCTGGTGTCCACACTCCGCGCACCATATCTCGCGGGAGTACGGCAACATGCAGGAACCAGGCGTTGCTGCCGGATGGTTGCGCTTCACGATAGCTGTCGCTGCCGTCTTCCACCGGGCGGTTTCGGCTCCAGTTACTGCTCCACGCCAGCAACATCCCGTTAGGCAGCATCAGCGCCGCCGGTTGCACATTCGCCGCCATGTAGCCCGGCTGTCCCGGCTGGGGCGGGATGCCCTGGAACAGCCTATCCACCTGCGGCAACGACCCGTGTGTGTTGCTGTTGGTCAGGCGGGACTCGGTCACCGTTACCTTCACCCGCATCGTAGGCTCGCTGACGGGCTGGGCAGGCTCGTTGTTCGCCCGTATCGCCAGCACATGCGGGTTCCACGACGCCGCCTCGAAGATGCGGATGAGGTTGCTATAGGTGCCCGAAGGCGTGCCCAGCGGAACCTGCACGCTCACCAGTGGCTTGGTTGCAGGCACGTTGTCGAATGCGCCGTTTGCCGCTCCCGGATAGGGCTTGTCGGGGATGGACAACACCGTCGGGCTGGTGTCGGGTCGCGGTTTGTGCAACGTGTGCATGCCCGGGAAGCCGTTGTAGAGTGGCGGACGCATCGCCAGCCACATCGGGTCGTAAATCGGATCTACGGAGGTGAAGACGTTCTGCTGGACGAGGCTGCCGTCTGAACGCCGCACCCAACCAGCGGTCAGCGCCGGCTTGCGGAAGGTGAAGGTCGGGTCGGATACGGGATTCACCTCCCAGTAGAAGGGACTCACCTGATCGCTGACCAGCGTGATGGGCAACGGGTTCTCGAACAGCGGATTGTCGCCAGTATCCAGATAGTCCACCGATCCGACCGCACGCACGTTCAGCAGGTTCACGTTGCTGAGGCTGCGCACAGTGAACGGTTTCCAGAACGACTTCAGCGCCTGATACCATGGGTTAGCCTGATACACCGGATCGCTGTCCGACACCGGCGGCCGGAAAGCAAAGTTAGCCGGATCGGGATGGACGCCGAAACCGTGCGGAACCGCACCGATATCGATGGTCTCCTCTTCCACACGCAGGCGCAAGTCGGGCGGAACGCCCAGCGTGATGCGGAACTCCCGGTACGGCTCCTCGCGGGTGACCGGAGGCGTTTGCCGTAATCCTGTACCGCCTGGCAGGTCGAGCTGTCCGTTGTTGTTCACATCCACGTAGATGCGAATCGGGCGGCGGACGCGAGTGGCGTATCCGCGAGCGGTGAATGGGTTCGAGCCGTCGAAGCCCACCAGGTTCGCCGGCTGGAATCGCGGCACCTGCACATTGGTCTCGCCGACGGTAGGCACCAGTGTCCAGCTGGTCCAGTCGGGAGCAACACCCACCGGTTCGGTCGGCGGCGCCAGTGCGCCTCCACGCGAGGCGGCGAACAGATCCACACCGCCAGCCGCCACCTTAACCGCGCGCTCGGGAATGTCGGGATAGTCCACGCTGGTGTTCGGGATGCTCACCGGCAACTCATCCCAGGGCAACGGGTTAATGACCGCCAGCGAGCCGTCGTCGTTGTTGTACCACGTCAGTCGCTCCCGATCCACCTTCACCCGCAACGGGTCACCGCCCAGCAGAGCAACCTTCGACCGGTCGGCAATCTGGATCAGTCGTCCACTGCTGGCACCGTGTGGTACGATCCCAAGCTCGAGTTGCAGGAACTTGCCCGCATTGCCGTTGGTGCTCAGCTCCTGCGGCACCGAGGTACCCACCACGGTCTGCCCAATCCACCCCACCTGCAGGTTGGTGTTCACAGTGCCGTCCGGGTTGAGCATCCGCAGAGCCAGCGGATGGGCAATGGTGAACTCTGCGTAGGGGTCGAGCAGGCGCTCCAGCGTCATGGTGGAGGTCTGCTGACCACCTGCAGAAGTGGTGGTGGAGCTGACGCGCACTGCAGCGGTGTAGCGTGCGCCCGGAGTCCAGGCATCGCCGTCCTGAGTGGGGCTGATGCGGAAGGCATGGTACGCCATCCACCTCTGATTGATTCCGACATCGGTGCCGTAAGGCACCACGCCCACCGTGCGGTTGACCGTCGCCGCGCGGCTACGCAAGGTCAGCGTCACGGAACGCGCGGGCGGAACCAGACCCTGCATCCCGTAGGCAATCACATATACAGTATCGCCCCATTCGTAGCCGATCTTGCGCGAGTGACTGCCAGAGACCACCTCTTCGGGAGTGCGGGTGCGCCTCTGCACGATGTCGGCGTATTCCTGCGCCGTGAAGACCTCCACCTTCAGATTGGCAAGGCTCGGCGAGAGCGAGGCGTCCACCAGCTCCGCGCCGGGCGGCTCGCCCGGGGTGAGATAACCACCTGTCGGTGAGAAGGCATAGATGATTCCATCGTCGGCGGCGACATACATCCAGTTGTTTGCCACCGCAGGCGAGGCGAAAACCGACTCGCCCAGCGTCTGCCAGCCCCACAGCACGTCGCCACGCACGTTCAACGTGCCGCCACCATCATCCACCACCTGTCGGAAAGTGCCCGGACCGCTGTTGAACGCGCTCAGTGCAATCACCTTGCCGTCCATCAAGCCGAACACGACGGCGGGCACCGGTCCCGTACCGGTAGCGGAGCGGCTCGGAACAATCTGGGTAAAGGTGCTGGACGAATAGACAGCAGCGCCCAGCGCACCACTTCCAGAGGGTATGGGGTTCAGCGGGTCGGTGACGTTCCGCCACACCAGCTCGGTTCTGCCGTCGCCGGTGCCCTGCGCGTCCAGCGCATACATGGTTCCGCCCCGGTCGCCGATAAACACCACATCCCGCACACCGGCGATAGTGGTTACCTGAGCCACCACGGTCGGGGAGGAGTACAGGAACGGCTCCACCGGCTCCTCGTCGCCTGTGGTGTTGACAGGCGGTCGCTGGGCATAGGGCCACACCCATACTCGCTCGGTACGTCGCCGCCCGGTGCCCTTCTCCTTCACGCAGTACACCCGACCGTCCGACGCTGCAAAGTAAACCTTGCCGTCGAAGATGGCTGGCGTGGTGGAGATGGGGTCGAGAGGCAGCTCCTCTGCCAGCGCCGGGTTATCACCGGAAGCCGGCTCGTACTTGCCGGGATAGATCCAGCGCTCGGTGGTGGTGCCGCTCGAGCCTTCGGCATCCAGCGCATACAGACGACCGTCCAGCCCACCGACAAAGATAGTGGGACCCTCCCCGCTGGTCCTATTGAAGGCAGGCGATGAGACGAAGCCGTCTACCACTGCCGCCTTATCTGCCGCCGGGTAGATCCAGATGCGGTCGGTTGTGCCCCGATTGGAAGCGCTGAAGTCACCGTTGCCGCTGGCGTCCAGGCAGTACACTCGCCCGTTGGAGTTCGCCGCGTACACACGCCAGTTCGGTGAACTGCTGGAGCCGATGTTCACCACCAGCGGTGAGGAGTAACCGAAGGACCCCACGGCCGGACGCTCGTTGAGCGGCTCCTCCGGGTACACCCAGTACGAGAAGGTGGTACCGTCGCCGTTACCGACGGCATCCAGCGCATACACCTTCCCGTCGTTTGCCGTGAAGAACACCACCTGCTGGACGGAGGTGGTTCCGCCGGATACGCGCATGGGCAGAGTGGCTACCACTGGCGTGGAGAAGATTCCACTGGCGCCGGTGCCCTGCTCCACGAAACGCGCTGCATCGGCAATCACCACTCGCGCCTCGGTGACCTCACTTGCCTTCCGGCTGTAGTTGACCAGCTCCACGTAATTGGTGCTGCCTCGGCGCAGGAGGTAGGTGCCCAGACTGAACCACTGCCCGCCTTCCGTGTTGAGGGTCTGGTCCACCTCCACCACCGTGTCGCCTTCCTCATGGCGAACGATGTAACGCGCCACCGTGCTACGGTTCACCGTGCCGTCATCCTGCGGAAGCCAGACGTAGATGGTATAGCGTGCGGTGTCTGCCCCGTTGGAAGGCTGGAGGTCAGGCTGCCAGCGCACCCGCCGCCAGGTGGTGGGATCGGTGCTGCCGGTGACGGTGGTCTGCACATACGTGGTTCCGTAGGGTTCCGGTTGAATGGTGGCTGGCATTGTCCAGCCCGCATCCGCCTGGAAGGTTGGTACGCCATCGGCATCATCTACGGTCACCGCACGCTGTCCTCTGACGTTCAGCGGATAGCGCCAGATCACGCGCCCCGCGTTGTCGAAGCAATACATCACGCCAATTTCCACGCTGGCGGTGGGGTCATTCCGGTCCGCAACACGCTCGACTCGCCCGATATACACTCGCTGCGCCAGCTGCCCCGGTGCCACCGCGATGGTCGCGGCAACTGGCGACGAGTAGAACGCGCCGAGATCGGGCATGAAGCGCACGCCGTCGAACACCACCAGGCGTCCGGCGTCGTCGAAGTTGCCGTTGTCGTCGGTGTGGGTGGAGGTATTATAGGCATACACTTCGACGGGGCGTCGCCCATCAAAGGGAAACATCAAATCGGATCGCAGAATAGTTCGCTCCCACCTGCTGGTGAGGCTGTTGAAGGTGTAGGCGGTGCTCCCCGCGCTTCCCAGACGAACCCAGCGCCCGCCGGTCGTCTGGTCCACAACGAGGATGACCTCACGGTATGCACTGGTGCCTGCGGGGTAGCGCACCTTAAACACCGCTTCGCGCACGTTGCGCCCCCCTGCCGTACCGGTGGATGGGAACCACACCGCAATCTGGTATCTTGTGGGACGAGCAACAAGCGGATTGTAGGCGGAGTTGTCCGGGTCCAGCTGCGCGGGCGTCGCATTGCGCCAGCGTACCACCACCGTTGCGCCGCTGGTGGGGTCGTCGTCGCTGGAAGGGTTCACCGCCGTCGCGTAGTCGTAGGAAGCGCGGAAGCCGTCGGTGATCGCACTGGTATCGGTGATGTTGATGGTGGTCACCGATCCCTGTGTGACGGTGTAGTCTCCCGCGCGGTTCACGCCATCTCGGTCAATCTCCAGTGTGATGCCCCTGTCGCCCTGCGCGGGCCACCACCAGCGCAAGTAGGCTCTGCCCGGACCGGGCTCCGTAGCGAGGTTCGTCGCTCCCGTACGCTGAGGGTCGCGGCGGAACATCGGAAAGTCGTCCGCCCGCACCGCGTACTGCATCAGCAGAACGCACCCGACCACCCATGCCAGTATCCAGTTTCTCGCTGTTGCCATATGTTATCCACCCTCACTTCACTCGGCAGTGGTACGTGCACTCTCATAGCTTTCGACGAGACGCACGTGCGTTTCGTTCGCGTCGGCAACTCCCGGGCGAAGCGGGCATTCTTCGCTTCGCTCAGAATAACAAAGTTGATCTGCCGTCTTCAGCGCTAGTACGCTCTGTCCGCGAAGAACGGAGCGTCCAGACGGTACGTGTCGCTGCTGATGACCTCGTTGACGTTCACCCAGCTCTTCACCCGTCGCGGCGTCCACCAGACGATATCTTCGGGTCTCATTCCGTCCGTCAGGTACGTGCGTGTGCCGTCGATCTCGTTTTCCGTGCGCCTCGCGCCGGGGTTGTAGTTGCTCGGGTCAATCTCGAACACCTCGCCGTTGAAGCGGCTGCTATCGGGAAGCATACCGCGATAGGCGTTGGCTATCAGATAGTGCCCGTTCGGCAGGCGAAAAGCGCTCACTGCCCACAGCGGTATCGCCCGGCTGATATACTCGTCCACCGGCTGTGGGCCACGTATGCGGTCGCGCAGATGGGTGAGGCTTCGATACACCTCGTCGGTCAGTCGCCACCGGATGCGCCACTGGTTGGGTGCCACACGCTCGAGGTCAAACACCCCTTTGTCGGTGGCAAGCACGATATTGTAGACGACCGTGCCGGTACTGCTCTCGTAACGCACCGGATACACCTGCACGCTGTTCGGACTACCGATAGGCACCCGGTTCGTGGAGCCAGTGGGCTCGTTGGGCAACAGCACCTCGCTGAACGCCTCGGTGATGTCCAGCCCCGCTCCGATGGTGCGTACCATCACCGTGCCGCCAACGCCCTCTTCGCCGGTGCCATCCGGACGCACCCGGTAGTTCGCCACCGTCGCCACCAGCGTGAACACCGGGGCGCCGCGCTGGTAGCCCGACACAATGCGCTGGATGCCGGTGTAGCGATACTTTCGCCTTTCGGCGCCGCCGGCGCTCGTCCACAGCAACTGTCTGGCAGCGATGAGCGGCCCTACGGCGCCAGTGTTCGCATCAGCCACGTAACGGTCGATCACATCGATCAGCCGTCCGTTGCCCGTGTCGGCTATCAGGTAGTGCACCCAGAACTCGAGGTCCTGAGCATCCTCGAACGGGTTGAGCCGATTGCCGTTCTGCCCCACCCTGGGCACGTATTCCGTGTAGATGTTCACGTCCTGCGGTTCGCGCAGCTCGTGCGGGTCGCCCGGCGCCAGCGGAGCCGGCGGATTGCTGGGGTTGCTCAGATCGAGGCGTGGCGGGTTTTCGAACCGGCGCAGTTCGGCCGTCACGTTACCCGAACGGTCCACCCACACGATGCGGTTGTTGCCGGTATCCACCACAATCATCTCGTTGGCGCTGGTGCGGTACACCTTCGCCGGACGAGCCACTGAGGTGGGTACTACACTCACCACCGGCGCGGAGCCGCCCGAGGCACTGCCCCACAGCCTGCTAGCGTCCAGACTCCACGCCACTTTGCCGGCGGGGTCGATTTCCAGCAGGCGGTGGCTATCGGCAATCAGCGTCATCTGCCGCTCGAACACCTTGATACCCGTGTCGCCCACCGCCGCAAGCAGCCCGTTGGACGCAGCCACCGCCGCAATCCCATCCGTGCCCACCTGAGCGCGACGCAGTTCGTTCAGCGTCGTAGTCAACAGATTGATGAGCGACGGTATCCACGTGGCGGGATCAGTCGCGTCGTAGCCATAGTCCGACGGCTTACCCAGCGCGGGCCACAGCACATGGTTTGGTTTGTCCGTTTCGGGGTTGATGAGCGGCACATCATCGCCCGGCTGGATGCCGGGATCGTTGACTGTTGGGTCGGCGGCGACCGCGATGACTGTCGACACCCGTACGCCCGGCGCAACGACCTGCGCTGAGAGATACACCACATCCCCCGCCACCACCGGCGATGCGGTCACCCGAACCGACGGGATGAACATGAACCACTTCAGGTTGCTGTAGGTGGCGGGCTGGATGTAGTACTGGCGCGGAGGCTCGCTACCAGCCGTCAGCACCACCAGTGTGGGCTGAGACAGACTGAACGCAAAGATGGCTCCTCCACCGCCTGCCCCGGGCATCATGTTGTTAATGGTGATAACGCCCGCCGATCGGTTCACGGAGTACTGGGCAGGTTGAACGTAGGTGTACTGCGTGGGTCCACTGGCGCTGCGCAGAACATCCACCTGCCGTATCTGGATGGTGGCATTGCCCGGAATGGCGATGGCATTGCCATTGGCGTCGCGCAGGCGCAGTTCCACGCGCGGATTGTTGTTGAACGCCATCAGCACGGTGCCGGGTATCTCGCCGATAGGCGGACCGAAGTTCGCGCGAGCTTCTGCCACCGCATAGGTGGTGTCACCAAACACCGCCGGAGGAGCCGTAAAGCCACCCGGGTTGATGCCTATGTATCCGCCGGGCGGCAGAGGCGTACCGAACAGCGTGCGCGTGAGCCTCAGCGCAGGCGGAACCGTCACCGATTCCTGCGCCGTAATCTGGTCAGTGTAGCCGTTGTGCAGTTGCCACCGCCAGCGCATAACGCTGCGGTTACCGGGTTGCTCCAGCACGCTGTACACGCTGCCGTTGTCGGTGGTGTAAATCACGTTGTCGCTGGCGTCCAGCGCAGGCTGGTCAAGGATGCGCTTGCTGGGGTTCGGCAGAACGTCCGCGATGCCCACGGTGGTGCGCACCGGTGTGCCCGGCGACTTGCCCCAGTCCACGAAGTAGTTCATCACCACCACCGGATTGGTGGCAGGCTGTGTGGCGAACACGATGGTGCCTGCGTTCACCGTCACGCGCGAATCGGGCAGGTCGTAACGCTCCACCAGCGTCAGTGAGCCGTCCGTGTTGCGGTTGTACACCCACAACACAGGGTTCAAACCGGAGTAGGCACTGCTGGGGTCCGCCACAAAGATGTGGAGCTGCCGCCCCTGCGCGCGGGTCACAAAGGTGCGCCTGTCGTTGTTTGGGTTGCTGAGTACCTCGCCCTTCGTGCCCAGCCAGAAAGCATAGACCGAGCTGGTCAGTGTGCCTGTGGTGGAGCTGGGAGCGGTGGAGACGTATGCCATCAGGTCGTTAGCGATAGAGCCTTCACCAGTCTGCCCCCTGTCCTGCACGAAGCCGAGGGTCACCCCGCCGTTGATCAGCGGCAAGTTCGTGCGCGGCTGTATCCAGTCCTGCCCCGAGCTGCCCGAATTGAGCACCTCACCGGTGCTTGCCCACAGCACGTACAGCCTGCCGACGTTACCGCCGGTGCCTGCCTGTACCGCTGGTACCACAATCAGCCCCTCTGCCGCCGCGGAGACCGGCACATTGTCGGTGTCAAACGCGACGGCGTTGGGCAGCTGACGCTCCCAGACCAGATTCGACCCATCCGCCAGCCCGGCTATCGGCGCGTTGATTCCTCCCGTGCGCGGGAACGCACGGTACGCCTGCACGGTGCCGTTCTTCAGCGTGACCACCACCAGCGCGCGCTGGAGCGGGTCGTTGCCTGTCGCGGCAATCTCCACAATCTGGGGTGTGGAAACGGGTTCAGAACCCAGCGGAGCTTCCCAGATTTCATCGTAGGGAGTGCCCCTCTGCCAGAGGTCGGGCAAGCCGTCGTCCTCGTTTCCGTCGCCGTCGATATCCCGCCGCGGGTTGGCATCGAAACAATACAGGCGCAAGCCACCCAGTGGCGAGGAACCCACTACGAACAGCGCACCGTTGTAAATCACAGGCGCCGAGGCGAACGTACCCACCGCCTGCAGACCGGTCAAGCCCCACTTCTCCACCAGCGGCGCGCCGACGCTCTCGAAGCTGCCTGCGGTACGACGGGCATTCTTGCGCTGTGCCGTGAACGCCGATGCCCACTGGATCATGTTGTATCCGAACTTCAGGTTCGGTGGCGCGGCTGCGGCGAAATTGTCGTTCGCCACCGGCACACCGGGCGGAGCCACCGCATGGCTGAGTGCGTAGGCAATGCCGATGGAGGACACCACCACGGCGCCGCTCCCGTATTGCCCTGCCAGCAGAACCGGACGCTGGTTGTCCTGACGAACGGCAATCGGAGCCAGCACACGCGGCGCGGGTGGGGCGTTCAGGTCTGCCCCTGTGGCGCTGAGCGACCCGCGAATGCCAGCGCCCATGCGGTTCAGCTCCCCACGG
The DNA here is from genome assembly GCA_937132045.1 of uncultured bacterium. GTDB lineage: Bacteria > Armatimonadota > HRBIN16 > HRBIN16 > HRBIN16 > HRBIN16. Next base: position 5,080 of record CAKZNX010000199.1, on the reverse strand, counting down.
CTGATGGGGTACGGCATGTTCATCAGCGGATGGGTGGGGTATACCAGCAAACCGTTCGTCAAGCCTTCATCGTTGAACTGCAGGTCCAGGAAGAGCGGCGTACGGGCGTCGATGGTGTATGCTGTCTGGTTGTCGATCCAGAGCAGTCCGCCGGCGTCCACAAACTTGCGCAGTTTCTCGCGCTGTTCGGGGGTGAAACCGATATTGCTGCCCTGTGTGGCGATGACCACCGCGTCGAACTGGCGCAGGTCTTCCATCGAGACGGCATCCAGATTCACCACCCAGTACAGCGCCACATTCTTGCGGCTACCGGGCGACGCCATGGGGTTTACGAAATCCCAGCCCGCCGGTTTGAAGTCGGTTCGCCGGTCCAGAACATGCCATACAAAGGGCGTGAGCACCGGGTTGTTCCCGATTTGTAGGACGCCTACTCGAATCTGTTTGCGCACGGCGGTGTAGGCAAAAGCGTCGCCCATCGCCGTGCCAGCCTGCCACATCGTCAGGATGCCCAGCCACAGTATCAAAGTCCATCGGTTTCGCATAGTGATCACCCTTCTCTCGGCTCAGATCTGCTCGGGATCCACGCCCAGCTCCCTCAGGCGCTGTGCCAGTCGCTCCGCACGCTGTCGTTCGGTCTCGGCTTGCTGTTGTGCCTTACGACGTTCAGCCTCCAGCTCTGTGTAGGTCAGGAAGCGCTGTCCATCAGGGCGAATGATACGCAGTTCGCCATTCTCTTTCTCAAATCGCACGCCCAGCCTCGGGCTCACCCAGCCCTCCAGCTGCTCGATCACTCGCAGGCGTCCATCCTCACCGCGTATCCATCCGGCGAAATCGCCGGTATCGGGGTCGTAAAGGTAGTATTCCTCCACGCCGTAGCGATCATAGAACTCCAGCTTCTTCGCCATCTCCAGCAGCGAGTTGCCGGGAGACAGCACTTCGAACACCACCTGCGGCGCGATACCGCCTTCCTCCCACTGCTTGTACGAGGGACGGTCGCCTTTGGGGCGCCCAAAAACCACCATCACATCCGGCGCCATGCGGATTTCAGGGTGCCCTTCGACGGGATACCAGAAAAGGTCACCTGCCACGAACACGTCATCCCTGTCGCGGAACAACGCCTCGAACCCTCCCTCGAGGGTCACTATCCATCGGAACTGCCTGGTGATATCCGCCATCGGCTTGCCATCAGACTCGGGATAGACGACCTGCTTGCTCTGCGAGGCAAGAACTGCCATATCACCTCATCTCCCCCACGTAGAGCAATCCCGGCGATACGGGCAGGCGAGGCATCGGCGGCAACCGCCGTCCGTACTGGTCGACCCGCACTATCCCCGCCGCAGTGAACACCGGGTCATACTCCATCACCAGGTTGTAACCCATCGGCAGGGAGCGTGTGGGATCGCTGGGGTCGCGCAGATGCTGTGGCGGGATGGGAATACCCGAGTTGCCGAACTGCGGAGGTATCCAGCCCCATTTCCTCAACCACTCGCCCTGATCCTGAATCGCCCATGGCAGGTTCTCGGCAACCGCGCCCCGGATGGTAATACGGATATCCAGTGGCTGCGCATAGAACGGATACACCGGCGACAGCACGCCATACAGCTGCGCACGCAGGGTTTGCGAAACCGACGACGGACTGCTTCCAACAGGGAACGTATCGCGTGGGTCGGTGTTGAACCACTCGCCTGGCAGAACCACGAACGACCCTTCCTGCGCGTACATCAGCGCCTCGATGTTGATGTCCAGCGGCACCACCGCCGCACGGCTCAGGTGGTATTCGTTCGCCGGCAGGTTACCGTAACCGCTATTCACCTCGAAGGTGATTCGGTTCTCGGCACCGGGCGCGGTATTCAGTGTGTAGTCACTGCGTGGATTCGTTGGGTCGGTGGGCGGGTTGGTGTTAAACGGCGACATATTGCGCAGCAGCTCCAGCCCCAGGTGCTCGTAGTTCACCCCCGAAGCGTTCACCAGGTAGATGGTGGGCAGTCCCAGCACATCCGAAAGACCACCCGGGAAGCGATACAGGTCTTCATCCAGCACGCCATTGCCGTTGGTGTCATTCAGCGGATAGTTGACCCGAAGGGAGATGCTGGTTTGCGTGTTCTCGATGGCGGCATGGCGCACCAGCAGCTTCATGCCGTGGGGCCACGTGTTGCTGAAGTAGTTGCTGAGCGGTTGCGACGCCGAGAACACGAAGGACTGTCGCTGAGTGGGCAGCATCGCGCGGTGCCACGACGGGAAGTTGAGGGCGTCCTGCTCGTTCCAGTTGCCCGCCTCGGTGCCCAGTTCGGGATCGACGAACAGGGTGGTGTTCACCACGATGTTTTCTTTCGCCAGCAGAGCGATGGTGCCCAGCGGGTCGGGTTGACCGTTTGGCAACCGCGTCTTCATCAGGTTGCCTTCGATGAAGATGTTTCCTCCCGAAACGATGGTCAACTGCTTACCGGTCGGGATAAGACCGCGGATGCGCACGTTGCCCTCAGCGAAGATGACGCCGGAGAAATCTGAAACGAAGGGCAAGCCAACCGCCGCCTTGTTCAGGGACGGGTCGAGCAGGTCCTGCGACAGTCGTCCATCCGGCAGGTAGGCACACACCATCGTGACCGCATTGGTGGCTGCACCGTTTGGAGCGCGCCAGCGCCCGCGAGTGAGCTGAATGGTGAACCCAAACGGGTTCAGCCGGATGATTGCCCCCGGCGGCACGTAGTAGGGTCCCTGCCAGTTGCGCGAGTCGACCAGTCGCAGGAACTCACTGCGCACCGTTGGTCCACCGAACAGTCCCGGCTCGCGCAGCACGTCGGCGCGGTTGTTGATGTAGATGCCCCGTCCGAAACCGAACAGCCCGCTGTTGCGCCCGCCCACCAGCGCACCCGAGTTGCGGGTCATGCTCCAGTAGCGGTTGACATTGGTGGCAGGGTCGGTCAGGTCGATAATCGGCGGTTCCAGCCGGGTGATGGCACGTCCACCGCCATCCACGCCCACACCGGTACGCCCGTCCCGAACCACACCGCCGTAGGTGCTGAAACTCGGGCTGGTGCTGGACTGAAGCGGGTTGTTGTTGATGGTTACCTGTGCTCGGGGCGCCAGCAGAATATCGCCTGCTACCTCCAGACGGTCGCCGTTCTGAGGGTTGACGGTAATCTTCACGTCGCCGTGCCACTTGAGGTTGCCGTTCACTCGGATGGGTGCCCCACTGGTGCTATCACCCCAGATCAGTCTCACCGGCACCGGGTTGCCGTTTGCATCGTGTCCGACGATACCCTCGGGCACACCCAGCTCCACCACGGCATTGGCGCGATTGTCGCGGTTGGTCACAAAACGTAGATAATCGGTGATGCCGATGGCTTTGTATGCCACCAGTTCCCTTCGCAGGGCAGTGGCGGCTCTGGTGAGCATCGTCGGATCGTTGGGGTCAATGCGTCCCACACGCCCGATCGATTCGATCTTTATGAAACGCGAGAGCGGACCCGATTCGGGGTCGTTCGGGTCGTATGGGCGCGGATTGTAGGTCACCCGGATCAGAGAACGCCCGTTTTCGAACAGCACGCGGCTATAGCCACCGGTGGGTCCGGCCACTGCGGTTCCACAGGGATTGATAGTGCCTGACTCGCTGGGGGCGTAGGGGCGCAGCCACTGATAGTCCGGGTCGCGGCACTGGTCGGGCGGCAGGTTCGCCGGCACAGGGCGCCAGTCTGCACCCTCCTCACTGTAGGTCAGCTGCTGGTCGGCGTACTGGATACCTGCCTCCGCGAAGTACTGGGCGTCGGTCACCCTGCCGCTGCGCGCCGCGTTTTCCAGGTTGCGCCCGATGATGGCAACGAACAGCGCACCCATGAACATCATCACGAACATGACGATCACAGCCACAACGAGCGTCTGTCCGCTTTGCCTGCGTGCTATGGTGTGAGCACAGGGCATACTCTGTGTGGTGCCGTTCATTTTCCGCACTCCCCTCCCGCTCTTATCGTAACAGGTTGCGTACCCGCACCTGTGTGGTCAGCGACATGAGTAGCGGGTCGCCCGTTGTCGGATCATACAGCTTCACGTTGATTGCCAGCGTATATTGCGAGCGCGTCATGTAGTCTACCTTGACAATGTCGCTCTCGGTGTTCGTCTGAATAAAGTAGGTCACACGCAGCAGGTCGTACGGCGTGCCGTCTGCCCGCGTGCCGGACGGTACCTGCCATAGCGACCAGAACTCCACGTAGCCGGTCTGCAGGGTGGGGTGGCTGCCTCCGGTGCCCCGGTAGTTGATGCGGTACTGGTTTGGACCGGGTGTTACGTTCCACGGCACTCGCGTGTAGGGAACGAGGCGCGGCTCCACACCGGGAGGAGTGGTCTGGTCTGGTCCCCAGATTCGTTCCGAGCCTGGCACAATAGAGACCGTCTGCAACAGCGCCAGCGGGCTCTGCCGGTTGTTGCCCGTGTTGTTGACGTCGGGTTCCGACAGCAGCAGGTAGCGTCGTCCGCTCTCGTCCACCTGCGTGTTGCGCGCGAGGTACTCGAAAACGGGCTTCTCCCCCGGACGGAACACCGCCACCGCTGGCATCGCGAAGTTGATGGTGCCCGACAGCGGGTCAATGCCAAACGGCAGGTAGGGATAGGGTGCGTTCAGCGAGGCGGGGTTTCGCTCCCACGAGCCGCTTCCCTCTCCCCAGGGGTCGGGCAGGTTCGAGCAGACACCCTGGTTCCACGTCCCCTCGTCGTAACACCCTGCCGATTCCATCAGCTGATACGCGCTGATGCTGAACCGATAGGGATCGGATGCGCCGCGTGCGACCACCAGCTGTCCATTCACATTACCGGTCATGTACGCGGTGGTGAACCCGTTTCGGTACACCATCACCGTAAACGGATAGCTCCAGCCACCCTTTTTGGTAGTGTAGGCGGTGGCGACAGCATTGGGCATTTCGTTTGCCGCGTCACCCAGCACCGTGGGCACCGCGGGGTCATCCGTTACCAGCCCGGGCAGGAACTGAACCAACGGCGTCACCTGCAGGATGTGTCCCGTGCGCTGGTCGTACTGTACATTGATCAGATCGATATCCTCGACCTCCGTAACCGGTCGGCTTACCTCCAG
>CAKZNX010000198.1 GCA_937132045.1 uncultured bacterium | reverse complement strand
GAGAGGTTCCGAACTCCCCCTTCCTGCGTCCGGAACCGGGATGGGTGGATAGGTTCTCAAACCTCAAACGCTGAGCCCTGACTGAACACTTCACCCCTCTCCGTGCCTCTCCCCGAAGCGGGGAGAGGTTCCGAACTCCCCCTTCCCGCGTCCGGAACGGGCATGGGTGGATAGGTTCTCAAACCTCAAACGCTGAGCCTTTCCCGAACACCCAGAACCCGTCTCCCTGCCTCTGCCCGAAGCGGGGAGACATTCCGAACTCCCCCTTCCCGCGCCGGGAAGGGGGTTGGGGGGATGGGTTTGGTCTCTTTCCAAAACCCTCGCACGTCCTTGACAATTTGTTGATTGATGAGATAGAATTAATCAACAATTAGTTCACACAGGAGGTATCTCATGCCCGGTAAAGATGAGCCGATATGGATGCACCTGAGCGCGGACGGAGAGTGGGAAAGTGGAATGCGTGCGCGTCTGCAGGTTCGGGATTTTGCTCCACTGTACACCGACGAACCGCCTTCATTCGGTGGGCAGGACAGCGCCCCCAACCCGATGGAGCTGTTGCTGGCAGCACTCAACGGTTGTCTGGCTGTGATGATACAGGTAATCGCCCGTGAGAAGGGTGTGCAAGTGCGCGAGGTGCGCTTCCATGCAGAAGGCGATTTGGACCTGCGCGGTGCGATGGGTGACCCCAGCGTACCCCCCTACTTCCGCACGGTGCGAGAACGGGTGCAAATCGCTACTTCCGCCAGCGAGGAACAGATTCGCGCCCTGCAGGAAGAGGTGCAGCGCCGCTGTCCAGTTTACACACTCCTCACTTCGGCAGGCGTGAACATGCAGAGCGAGTGGACGGTGGTCGCGCCTGTCGCTGATCCCGCATAGCCAATCCGACCCTCCGCAGGGTAGTCGCCTCCTGACCACGAACCATCCACTGGTCGACCCTGCGGAGGCATCTCTTTCTGCGATGCCTTGAAACCATACTCAACGCAAGGAGGCACACGATGGGATACCTGCAACCGTCTATCATTGCCGCGCTCCTGCTGGCGACAGGGATGGTAGCGGCTAACCCGGAGGAACACGTTGTCTGGACGGCACCGTCTGCACAGAAGGTCTTCCGTGACGAGCCTCCGCCATCCGAGAACAAACCCGTCCTTCGGCTATCTGCCGCACGCGGAGAGCGCGAAGCAGCACAGGTGGTCATCCGACCCGCTTCCGACGTTCAGCTGGTGTCCGCTCGCGTCACGGACCTGCGCACTTCCGATGGTCAATGGCTCGGCGCGCACACGGTGACGCTCTACTCGGTTGCCTACATTCGCCTGCCTGCGCACAACAGGGACTACCCCGACCCGCTCCCGCCTCTGCAGACCCCGCAATCGCTGAAAGCCAACCAGAATCAGCCACTTTGGGTGAGCATCGAGGTGCCTCGCGACGCTGTGCCGGGACTGTACCGTGGCAGTCTGGAGTTGAGGCTCTCCGACAATCGCCGGATGACCGTGCCGATCGAGCTTCGTGTGTGGAGTTTCGAAATGCCCGTAACACCCTCCACGCGCACTGCGTTCGGCTTGTGGGGCGACGGCATCGCGCGTCTGCATGGCGCGTCACCAGACGGTCTGGCTTATCGTCGTCTGCTGGCGCGATACTGGGAGCATCTGGTGTCCCGGCGTATCTCGCCCTATTCTATTCCGGTGGACATCTTCTCCAGACAGGCTGGCAGGTATCTGGGCGATCCTCGCCTGACCAGCTTCGTCATTCCCTACAGTGACAGCGAGGAAGAGCTGCGTCGCACCGTGGAACACCTGCGCAGGAACGGCTGGCTGGAAAAGGGCTACTTCTACGTGGTGGACGAGCCAATCACCCGTGAGCAGTACGACCGCCTCATCGAGGTGTGCAGCCGTATCAAGAGGGTGGACCCGTCCCTCAAGATTGTGTCGCCCTACTACCGCAACCCGGATTTCGACAGAGAAAAGACTCCTTTTGACCTGCTCACCGGACACATCAACATCTGGTGCCCGAACACCGCTTTCTTCCACCCTCTGGCTATCCGCAAGCGGCAGGAGGCAGGTGAAGAGGCGTGGTGGTATGTGTGTTGCGGGCCTGGCAAGCCCTTCGCCAACTTCTTTGTAGACATGGACGGTGTAGCGCACCGCATCCTCTTCTGGCAGCAAAAGATGTTCGGGGTGCAGGGACTGCTTTACTGGAACACGGTCTGGTGGCATCCTGCCAGCACCCAGGACCCGTGGGACGACATCGCTACCGTGAAAGACATCAACCCCAACGTGTATGGGGATGGCTCGCTGATGTATCCGGGCAAGCGCGTGGGAGTGGATGGACCGGTCACCTCCATTCGTCTGGAGCTCATCTGCGACGGGCTGGAGGATTACGAGTACCTGAATCTGTATGAGAAGCGCTTCGGGCACGAGGAGACCCTCAAACTCATCAAGGAGCTGACCCAGAGCCTCACGGAGTTCGTTGCCCACCCGCAGCGGCTGGAATCGGTGCGCGAGCGGATAGCCACGGCGCTTGACGCAAAGCCCATTCGCAGGTGATAATAATGCAGAAACGGCAACAGAGGAGAGGCAATGGCTTCAACATTTCCGACTGGGCGATGGGGCAACCAGCTGGTTACCTTTCATCCCCGTCGTCGCTGGCAGGGATTGACTCCCCTGCGGGCGGTCTTGCTTTTCGCCTTCTTCGGCGAGCGGGTGGTGCTGTGCGACATCGACGGGCGCGGATGGAGCGTACCCGGCGGACACCTTCAGGAGGGCGAAACCCCAGAACAGGCGATACGGCGTGAGGCGGAGGAGGAAGCGGGCATTACCCTGCACCGCGCGATGCCGCTTGGCGTCTACAAGCTGGTGGAACCGGATGGCGCCTGTTGGTACGTCCCGGTGTTTATCGGGGATGTGGCTCACTTCACGCCCATTCCCAACGGCAGCGAGTCGCACGGTATCCTGCTCATTCCCCCAGAGGACGTGCAGGAGGTCTATCACCTCTGGGACCCGCTCATTGCCGAGGTGTTTGCCTACGCGCTGTCGCAGTATCGCCAGCGTTTCCGACCGGGCGTAGCTCTGCGGGAGGTGTACGAGCAGTTCGCCCGTGTCGAACCTGCTGCCGATAGCGAGATGAACAGTCAACTTTGAACTGCGAGGAGGACGAGTATGTTCGTTTCCCAGAGAGCGCAACGCACCAGTCCATCCCCTACCCTCGCCATCACCGCCAAAGCGCGCAAGATGCGCGAGGAGGGCATCGACGTGCTCTCGTTTGGTGCAGGGGAACCGGATTTCGATACACCCGAATTCATCAAGGAGGCTGCTGTGGTGGCTCTGCGCGAGGGTTTCACCAAATACACCCCGACTGCTGGCATCGAGCCACTGCGCAAAGCCATCTGCGAGAAGCTCTGGCGCGATAACGGGCTGAAGTATGAGCCGTCACAGATCATCGTAACCTGTGGGGGCAAGCACGCGCTGTACAACACCTTCCAGGTTATCTGCGACCCCGGTGACGAGGTCATTATCCCCGCGCCCTACTGGGTGAGCTATCCCGAAATGGTCAAACTTGCCGATGGGGTACCGGTGTACGTTCATGCCGACGACAGCACCGGGTTCGTGCCCACGGTCGACTCCATTCGCGAGAAGATCACCCCGCGCACCCGCGCCATCGTGGTCAACAGTCCCAGCAACCCCACAGGGGCGGTATTCCCCCGCCAGACGCTGAAGGAGATTGCAGCCCTCGCGCTCAAGCACGACCTGTACATCATCTCCGACGAAATCTACGAGAAGATGGTGTATGACGGGCATGAGCATGTCAGCATTGCCAGCCTGGGCGAGGAGGTCGAGAGGCGCACGATTCTGGTTAACGGCATGTCGAAGGCGTACTCCATGACCGGCTGGCGCATCGGCTACGCGGCGGCGGAGCGCGAGCTGGTGTCGGCAATGACGCGCATTCAGGACCAGTCCACCTCGAACCCCACCTCGATTGCTCAGCGCGCAGCGCTGGCTGCACTGCAGGCGCCAGAGGACGCGGTCAGGCAGATGGTTGCCGCCTTCGCCGAGCGCAGACGGGCGATTGTGGACGGTCTGAACAGCATACCCGGCTTTCGCTGCGCCGAACCGGGTGGAGCGTTCTACGCCTTTCCCAACGTATCTGCCCTGTATGGCAGGCGCTGGGGCGACCGCATCCTCAACAACTCCGATGCCTTCGCGGAATACCTGCTGGAGACGGCGCGGGTGGCAGTGGTGCCGGGCAGTGGTTTCGGCGCGGACGAGAACATTCGCTTGTCATACGCCTGCTCGATGGATACTATCCGCAACGGCATCGCACGCATTGCCGAGGCGGTTCAGGCGCTGGGTTAGTGGCTCTGGGGCAATAATGTCATTGCCCCGCTTCCTGTAAGTATTGCCGATAGCGAGGAGGCTGAAATGCAATACGGCTTCTTTGACGATGCACGGCGCGAATACGTGATCACTCGCCCCGATACCCCCAAGCCGTGGGCGAACTACCTGGGTAGCGCCGAGTTCGGTGGCGTCATCACCAATCATGGCGCAGGCTACACCTTCTATCGCTCCGCGGCGCAGGGCAGGCTGACCCGCTTCCTCTTCAACGCTCCACCCGCGCACCTGCCCGGTCGCTATGTGTACCTGCGCGACGTGGAAACCGGCGACTACTGGGCGCTGGGCTGGATGCCGGTGCCCAAGCCGCTGGACGAGTTCCGCTATGAGTGCCGCCACGGCACGGGATACACCATCATTCGCTCGGAGTATCGCGGGATTTCAGCAGAAGCGACGTGGTTCATCCCTCTGCGTGCTACCTGCGAAGTGTGGTGCCTGCGGTTCTGCAACACCGACAGCG
>CAKZNX010000197.1 GCA_937132045.1 uncultured bacterium | reverse complement strand
GAGTAGCATCGCAACCCGCGTCTGCCCTGTCGGAGGAATCGGTTAGCCCAGACGCTCAACTCACTCTGCCGATGTGAAGTTACCTCAGCATCTGCGCCAGAGGTGCCTCCATCTGTGTGAGCGAATAAGTGCTCAAACGTTCAGGAGGAGGGAGACTCCCTCCTCCTGAAGTGACGGCAGCGCGCCTTGCTACTCCACCGTCACGCTCTTCGCCAGGTTGCGAGGCTGGTCTATCTCGCAGCCACGCTCTCGGGCGATGTAGTACGCCAGCAACTGCATCGGCACGATGCTGACCACAGGCGCAAAGGTGGGATGCACCGGCGGGAGCACAATCAGCTCGTCTGCCACGTGGCGCAGGATGTCCTCGTGCCCTTCCGGCGCGACCGCCAGCACGAAGCCCTCGCGCGCCTTGACCTCCTTCATGTTACTGACCATCTTCTCAAAGGTGCTGGGCTGTGTGGCAAAGGCAACCACCGTGACCCCCGGCTCCACCAGCGCCAATGGTCCGTGCTTCATCTCACCAGCGGGATACGCCTCGGCATGGATGTAGCTGATCTCTTTCAGCTTCAGCGCCGCCTCCAGAGAAACCGCGTAGTCGTAACCGCGCCCCAGATAGAAGAAGCAGGTAGACGGCGCCAACTGCTTCGCCAGGTGGATAATCTGCTCTTCTCCCTTCAGCACCTGCTCCACCCGATCGGACAGCGACTGCACCTCGTGCACCATCGCACGCGCCTCCTCATTGCTCAGGCGCCCCTCCAGCTGAGCCAGATAGATGCCCAATAGATACAGCACCGCCAGCTGCGTGATGTATGCTTTGGTGGACGCCACGCAAATCTCCGGACCCGCGTAGGTGTAGAGCACATGGTGCGCCTCGCGCGCGATGCTGCTACCCACCACGTTCACGATTCCCAGCGTGGTGGCGCCATGTTCCTTGCACGCTCGCAGTGCCGCCAGCGTGTCCGCCGTCTCGCCTGATTGGCTGATGATGATTGCCAGCGTGCTTTCATCGATGATGGGGTCGCCGTAACGAAACTCCGATGCGAACCAGATATCCACGGGACGGCGCAAGAGTCGCTCGAAGAACAGCTTGCCCACCATCCCCGCGTGCAGTGCGGTTCCGCAGGCGGTAATCAGGATACGCCGGAAGCCTCGGAGCTCGTCGGGATACAGGCTCAGGTCAGAGAAAGCAACCAGTCCATCCTGAGAGATGCGACCGCGCAGGGTATCGCGCAGTGTTCGTGGTTCCTCGTGGATTTCCTTCAGCATGAAATGCGGATAGCCACCCTTCTCGGCAGAAGACTCGTCCCAGGTGACCTCCATCGGGTCGCGCTGTACCGGTGTTCCGTCCGCCCGCATCACCTGCACCCGGTCGCGCGTCACCACTGCCATCTCGCCGTCTTCCAGCACGATGACCCGGCGGGTGTAACGCATGACGGCGGGGATGTCCGACGCAACGAAGTTTTCACCCTCGCCCAAGCCGATAATCAACGGCGAGTCCTTGCGCGCCACGACAATCTTTTCCCGATCCACCGTGGACAGCACCGCGATGGCATAGGAACCTCGCAGTTGCGGAAGCACCTTCTTCACCGCCTCCACCAGGTCCTGCTCCAATTGCTCCTCGATCAGGTGGGCGATGACCTCCGTATCGGTCTCGGAGGAGAAGGCGTGTCCGCGCTCCTGCAGAGCGTGCCGCAGCTCCAGATAGTTCTCGATAATCCCGTTATGAACCACAGCCACTCTGCCGGTGCAGTCAGTATGGGGATGGGCGTTGTCGTGGGAGGGCTTGCCGTGTGTTGCCCAGCGGGTATGCGCTACCGCCGTGAAAGCAGCGGTCTTCTCACCCTCCAGCAGGCTCTCAAGCCGGGCGATTTTGCCCTCGCTCTTTATGACGCGCAGACCGCCGTTCTGGGGGAAAGCGATGCCTGCGCTGTCGTAACCGCGATACTCCAGCCGATGGAGCTGGTCTATCGCCAGTTCGATACCGTTGCGTGGTCCGATATAGCCTGTAATGCCGCACATTGGGGTGCGCACCTCCTCGTGAACTCACTGATTCTATTTTCGGCAAACGCCATCTGATTCTAAGGTAATTGCGCAGGAATAACAACTGAATCTGAGGCGATGGTACTGTATCCTGTGGATTCCGCGGTTTCGCGTGCTTCCTCCACACCCCCTATCAACGTATGGAATCGTTCCGCAGTTTTTTCGTCTTATCCTCTGTAAACACTCACCGAAGAGGCACGAACGATGAAACGAGCATGGACGACAATCGCAGTGACCGCACTGGTTACTGCTCTGGCAGTGAGCACGTTGTTTGCGCAGGGGCGAGGGGCAGGACGTGGCAATGCCTACGGCGCGAAGGGTCAGCCCTGTCCTTACGGATACACCCAGCCCAACCCGAATGCGGGCGGATGGTGGACGCGCGTCAGCCCCACCGACCCACAGCAGAAGCAGTTTGCGGCGCAGGTGCAGAAACTGCACGAGCAGATCCGTCAGAAGCAGTTCGAGCTGGCGCAGATGCAGGCGAGCGCCGCCGACGCGCAGGCGATTGCCGCCAAACAGGCGGAGATGAGCGCCCTGCGGGAGCAGTTGCATCAGCTGCAGTTCAGCCACCGCGAGATGAAGCAGGGGATGATGCAGGGGAACCGCGGTGGTAAGGGATACGGCTATGGTGGCGGCAACGGCAACGGAGTGCGCCAGCGTCTGCAGAGGCGGGACGGCACGGGACCGAATTGTCCCTTCGTGAACCCGAAGTAAGTGGCGAAAGTTGGGCGGCAGTCCGTCTGGACTGCCGCCCTCGTTGTTTTGGAAGGTAGCTCCAGCAGTTGGAGTGACACGTCTGTCCCGTGCCCGGTTCTTTCGGCTCACCAGGAGGTTCGCCCTCCACAACCTCGTGTCATTGCGAGGAGCGAAGCGACGAAGCAATCCCCATCCGCACCCCGTGTCATTGCGAGGAGCGAAGCGACGAAGCAATCCCCATCCACACCC
>CAKZNX010000196.1 GCA_937132045.1 uncultured bacterium | reverse complement strand
CGTCTATCGTTCGTCAACCGTCAGGGCACCGCGACCGGCACGCCCCGTTCCTGCGACAGATACGCCGCCTCGCACATAGCGACCGCCTGACGCCCATCCCAGCCAGTGAAGATGGGCGGTGTATCGTGCAGAACCCAGTCCACAAACGAGTGCAGCTCGCGGGCGTAGGGGTCGCCGTACTGCTGTTGAGCCTCTTCCGCCGTTACGACGGTCTCCTTCTCGCCAAAGCGTGCCCAGCGCAGGGTGCCACCGAAGCCGCCGTGTGCGATGGCGCCGCCCTCGCAGATGATGTGCACGCGATACTCGCCAACCGCAGCGGACAGGCTTGCCTCGAGGTTGCCGACGCCGTCGTTCTCGAAATCAATGATGAGGTACGCCACGTCCTCGTACTCCATTTTGCCCAGCAGGTTGAACATGCGCGCATACACCTGCTTTGGCTCGCCCAGCACGGTGCGCATGTAGTCCAGCTCGTGCACGTTGGTTTCCAGCAGCATCCCGCCAGCCAGTTCGCGTTTGACCCGCCAGCCGGAATGGAACACGGTGGCGTAACCGAACCGCGTGGTGACAATCGCTTTCGGCTTGCCAATCTCGCCTGAAGCGATAATCTCCAGCGACTTCTGGAACAGGGGGAACAACCTCAGCACCTGCCCGACCATCAGCTTGACGCCAGACTCTTGCGCGGCACGAATCATGCGGTTGCACCGCTCCACCGAGATTTCCATCGGCTTTTCCAGGAAGATATGCTTGCCCAGCTGCGCCGCTGCCAGAGTCGGCTCCAGATGCACTCCACACGGGGTGCCGATGAGCACGGCATCGATCGCTTCCTTTTCCAGCATCTCCTCGTAGTGGGTGTAGAAGGAGGCGTTCAGAGCGTCCGCCGCCTCTTTACGTTCGGGGTTCGTGTCGGACGCGGTGACCACCACGGCGTCCTCGAACTGCTGCAGCCTTTGCGCCAGCGCGTCTGCCATGCCGCCGAGACCTATCACGCCGAAGCGTAGTTTCTCCATCGCCCTTGCGTGTGCGCCTTTGCGCACATCCTCCTTTCTGCAGTTGCTTATGGCAGGATTCGGTAGCGGGGTAGGGTGTTCCTACAGATACGGGCAAGAGAGAGCCAGTGCCAGTCGCATGGTTGCTGTAGAGCGGAAGGAAGGATTCTGCAGCATGTGCACGAAACTATTCGCCAGTACGTTGCGACTGTCACATTTGCGAGGTTGGAATGCCCCTTGCCATTGTGCACGACTACCTGAACCAGCTGGGCGGAGCGGAGAAGACACTCAACGTGCTCCTGCGCCTCACCCCCGAAGCGACCGTATACACCTCCGTGATACGCCCCTCTGTGGTGAAAGGGTGTTTGCCTCCCGATGTCAGAGTGCAGGCGAGTTTCCTGCAGAACCTGCCGCTCGCGGCAGGGCACACGCGCCTGTATCTTCCTCTGCTACCCGTCGCGTTCGAGCGAATGAACCTGCAGGGGCATCCGCTGGTGGTCAGCATCTCCAGCGCGTTCGCGAAGGGCATCCGTTCGCCTGATGGGGTGCCCCACCTCTGCTACTGTCAGACCCCCATGCGCTTTGCGTGGAATCTGGATGGCTACATGCGCTACGAGCGCGTATCGGGCGTTACACGTTCTGTGGTTCGCCTGCTGATGGCACGCTTTCGGCGCTGGGACGTGCTGACTGCCAAAAGGGTCACCGAATTCGTTGCGATCTCACGCACCGTTCAGGAGCGGATACGGCGGTTCTACGGGCGTGATTCGCGCCTCATCTACCCACCGGTGGACACGCATCTTTACCGACCGCTGCCGCCAGCGCAGAAAGAAGGCTACTATCTCGTGCTGAGCCGATTACTCCCCTACAAGCGCATCGACGTCGCCATCGAGGCGTGCAACCGCCTGCGGGTGCCTCTGGTGGTGGCAGGGGAGGGACGCGACGAACCGCGCCTGCGCAGACTGGCGGGCAGCACCGTGCGCTTCACGGGCAGGGTATCCGACAAAGAGGCGATTGACCTGCTGTCGCACGCCCGTGCGCTGATCCTTGCCGCTGAGGAAGACTTCGGCTTGACTCCGGTGGAGGCGATGGCATCGGGCACGCCGGTCATTGCCTACCGGGGAGGTGGCGCTACCGAGTCGGTACTGGAGGGTGAAACGGGTATCTTCTTCGACCGGCAGGAGCCGGAGGCGTTGATCGAAGCGCTGAGCCGTTACAACCCGCGGCACTTCGACCTGCGCTCGTGCGTGGAAAGGGCACAGCAATTTGACTCCGTGCAGTTTCTGGGCACGTGGCGGCAACTGCTGGAGGAGTACGGCTACCAGGTTCGCGCCGCAGCGGCTTAGCGTGCCTGCAGAAAGCGACTGCCCGGCTCGGTAATCGGCTCACCTCGCGCGCACAGCGGGCAGGCTTCCGGCTGCCACGATTCGACGCTCAGCTTCAGCAGAGATTCCAGCCGAACGCCCAGATTTGCCTGACCGCCGGTGCGATCCACCAGAATGCCCACCCCCACCAGCTGAACGCGATAGGGTATTAGCATCTCCAGCACCTCGCGCACCGAGCCGCCCGTGGTCAGGATGTCATCCACCACCAGCACGCGCTCGCCCTCGTGGAGAGTGAACCCACGCCTTAGCACGCGCTTCTCGCCCTCACGCTCGGCATAGATGGCGCGAGTGCCCAGCTGACGTGCCACCTCGTAGGCGATGATGACGCCGCCCGTGGTAGGACCCACCACCACGTCCACCTGCTGTGCTCGGACACGGTCTGCCAGCTCGCCGCACAGCTGTTGCACGTAGTGAGGATATTGCAGTACCTGAAACTTCTCGAAGTAGGTGTCGCTGTGCTTGCCCGAGCTGAGCCGGAAGTGTCCGGATAGCACGGCGCCGCAGTCACGGAAGGTGCGCAGTATCTCTTCCTGCGAGATGCTCATCCCTTGCCCCCGAGGAGTTGTCTGTGGGTCAATTCGTTTTGTGTTCGGGGCTTTCCTCTTGTATCTCGCGACGTACGGTATGGCAGAAGCGCTCGAGGCGTTGTCTGTCGAAATCGTCGGTGCTCAGCTCCAGGGCTCTGGCAAGGTACGGATATGCCTCGCGGTAGTTGTGTGTGGCGCGAATGATCGCCATGCCCATCTCTTCGTGCAGTTCGGGCGAGCGGGGATTGTTGCGGATGCCCTCGGCGAGCAGCTGCCGCGCAAAGTCATACCGCTTGAGATTGCCGGAGAGCATGAAACCTGCCACCTGATAAGCCTGGATGAAATGTGGGTCGAGCCAGGTGATCATTCGCAGCAGCGGCAGGATATCCGAGTTCTCTGCCCAGTTGCCGTGGTGCTCGATGTACTCGTGATGGTATTTGTCCACCTTTATCCACAGCAGGTTGGCGAAGACGATGCGGAACTGCCCTGCCATCGCCAGGACGGTGCGCAGAGCGGCGTTGTCGGCAGCGGGAGCCTCGCTCTTTGGCGCGTGCGCCAGCATCAAGCCCTCCGACAGCACGCATACCACCGCAACGCAGGCTATCCACATCGACAGCCGTCTCATTTGCCCATCCTTCTGCGTATCAGCAGATACGCGGCGGCGATGATGCCGATACCTGCAATGGCACCCGTCTGGATGAGCATTTCGCGGCGCGCCTCGGGGCTGTCCCAGAAGTGTTCGTGGTCCTCGCCTTCATGCGCGAATACGGAAACCGCAAGCACTACCAGCAGCAGTGCAGTGACAATCGCCCTCATCTCACACCTCCCGCCGATGGAAACGCCAGATAGATAATAGCACACACAGTCCGGCGTAGGCTACACCGTACACCGCCGCCAGCAGGAGATAGCCCGTTGGCACGCTCAGGTCGTGCACGAGGGCATCTTTCAGTCGGAACGCTTCCATGTTGGGCAAAACGGCGCTGACGGCAGTGATTACCCACTTCGCCAGCCCGGTGTTGCGTTCTGCCAGATGCTGGAGATAGCCCATCTTCAAACTGCCCAGCAGATACACGAACAGGGTGAGGGCGACGGTCATCGCAGGCGTGAACAGCGTGGATAGTAGAAGAGCCAGCGCGCCCACCAGCGCCACCTCGAGGTAAGTGAAGGCGATAGCGGTGATCGCCATAGCAGAAACGTAGTGCAGATGCACCCACAGCAACGCCAGCAGGGTTGCCGACATCAGCGTCATGCCGAGGCTCACTGCGCCCAAAGCTCCCGCATAGCGCGCCAGCAGATACATTGCCCGCGAGATGGGACGCGCCAGCACCGGATAGACCAGACGCCCTTCAATGTCATGGAACAGCGCGCCACTCATCAGGAACACCATGCTCAGGGAGCCAGCCAGCAGGATCATCACCATACCGGTGTCTTTGACAATCTTCACCTGCACGCCCAGGTCGAAGAAAGTGACCGTGCCTGCAATGGCGATGACCACCATCGACAGCAGAACCATCACATGCAGTATCTGCCGCCTGACTGCCTCTAGGAAGCTCAGCTTCACCAGCGCAAGGAACGCTCTCAGCATCGGTGTTACCTCCTATGCCGCTTTGCTTGCCGGTTGAGTGGTGGGTGCGTTAGCCACGATGCGCAGGAACACCTCCTCGAGGGTCTCTCGCTGCTGGCTCACGCTGACCAGTCTGGCTCCGTGCTCCCTCAGCAACGCGATGGCATCATACACGCCTCTTTCGTCGGTCACACCCACCAGCTGAGTTCCGTCTCGCCGCAGGCTGGAGCAGAGGGAGCGCAGGTTCCTCTCGGTTTGGGGTGCCGCCCCTTCAGCCACCAGCACGAAGCGGTCGGTCTGCTGAGTCAGTTCCTCCGGTGTGCCGTAA
The DNA here is from genome assembly GCA_937132045.1 of uncultured bacterium. Classification (GTDB taxonomy): domain Bacteria; phylum Armatimonadota; class HRBIN16; order HRBIN16; family HRBIN16; genus HRBIN16. Next base: position 3,570 of record CAKZNX010000196.1, on the reverse strand, counting down.
GCCAGAAGATGCCCCTGATGAATGATGGCAACGCGGTCGCAGATGAGCTCCACCTCGCCCAGATGGTGCGAGCTGAGGAAAATGGTTTTGCCCTGCTCTTTCAGCGCCTGAAGCACGGAACGCATCTCTACACGAGCAACCGGGTCGAGTCCGGAGGCAGGTTCGTCCAGAATCAGCAGATGGGGATTGCCGACCAGCGCCTGAGCCAGTGCCACCCGTTGTGTCATGCCCTTGGACAGCTTGCCGATGGGACGATGTGCGAAGCTATCGGCACGAGCCATCTCCAGCGCAATTTCCACCCGGAGCTTTGTCTCGCGGGGGGGCACTCCAGCCAGCGCTGCATGGGCGTACATCAGTTCGCCAGGCGTCAGGTATCGGGGGAAGTAGGGCTGCTCCGGCATGTAGCCGACCACGCGGCGCGCGGCAGGCTCGGAACTGGGAATGCCGTAGAGCCATGCCTGTCCTCGCGTGGGCGCGATGAAGTCCAGCAGCATCTTGATGGTGGTGGTCTTGCCCGCGCCGTTTGCTCCGAGGAAACCCACTGTCTCGCCATCGGCGACAGTCAGGTTGAGGTTATGCACGGCGGTATGGAACTGCTTCCTCAGGATGAAGGTTTTCGTCAGATCTCTGGTCTCGATAGCCCATTGCGCCTGCATCGCTGTAATCCCCTGCGACAGGTTCTCCTCTTTCCTTATCGGCTGTCCCTCGCCAGATGTACAGGGCATCGCCGATGCAGCGGAAAATACGGCACTTTTGGCAGTGAGATGCCCCAGCTTGGTAGCCGAAGATACCATCAGAAACTCTACATCACCACTTATGGACAGAGAAGGTGTGGCTAATGGAATCTTCGCGCAAGAACGGCAACGGAACCGAGCGAATCTATCAGCTGTGGGAGATACTGCCGACCGCCCTGCAGGCGATTATGAGCGCTGAGGGGGTGCGTCAGCTCGCCGAGCGTGCCTGCACCGCGATTGGTCGGGGACTGGGAGCGCAGGCGGTCTTCGTGCTGTGGTACTCCGAGAGCGAGCGCGCCTTTGTGGGCATGCCCTCTGGTTACGGGATTGACGATGCTACCCTGTCGCAGTTCCATGTGCCCGCGGGGATGTGCGCTGCCTCTGACCATGCCTTTGTGCACGGAACGCCTTACATCAGCGACCTGACCGATGAAGAAGAGCTGCTTACCAGCTCGATGCGTCGACAACTGCGCCTGACGCGACTGCTGACCCTGCCGATACGGGACGACCGACAGGCGCGCGGTGTGCTGCACGCGGTCAACAAGCCCGGCAAGCCGTGCGACAGTGTGGATGTGGCGTTTTCGCAGAGCATTGCGCAGGCGTGTGGGTCGGCACTGGCGCTTCTGCATTACCGCCACTATATCGACCGTATGGCGGTGACCGACGGATTGACCGGCCTGTTCAACCGCTACCACATGGAGTCTCTGCTGGAAGAGCACGCGCATCGCGCCTATCAGAACAGTTCTGCGCTGAGTGTGGCGGTGGTGTATCTGGACCACCTGAAGTACATCAACGATGTATACGGCTTCCGCGCTGGCGATAGGGCGCTTCTGGCGGTAGCGCAGGCTCTGCAGAAGAGTGTGAACCACCGCGCCCTGCTGGCACGCTACGCGGGTGACGAGTTTGTGGTGCTGATGCCGGGTGTAAGCCTGCGGGATGCCCAGGTGCAGATGCAGGCGGTGCGCGACGCCGTGGCACAGGAGAACTGGGAGCCCGTAGGTAGCCTGAGCGTGAGCATCGGCGTTGTTGCCTATCCGGATAGCGCCGTGCCGGTGGACCATCTGCTGGCATCGGCGGAGGACGCTGCGATGGCGGCAAAGCGTCATGGGCGCAATCAGGTGGTGCTGGTGACACCGCGCAGTGCCGCGTGAACGTCTGCACCGGAGGGCGGAACTGCTGGTAACGTGGATGGAGCCTCGCCCTCCGGTAGAATTCTTGAAGACGATAACCGCCGCTGGTAGTCAGGCGTGCTCCGGCTGAAGCGCTCGTATGACCTGCGGAACCACATCGTCAACCGGCACAAAGCGCTGTTCCTTCGTAACCATGTCGCGCAGGGTGACCACGCCCTGCGCCAGCTCCTCTTCGCCCAGCATCAGGGTGATTCGACTGCCCAGCCGGTCCGCCAGCTTCATCTGACCCTTGAGGCTACGGCGCTGGTAGTCCATCTCCGCCGACATGCCCGCTTCGCGAAGCGCCTGCAGCAGCTGCAGGGCAGGCAGTGTGGCATCCTCGCCCAGCGCGGCGACGAATACGTCGACGGTTTCGCGCTTCGCCTGCGCCAGCCCCAGCTCTTTCAGCACAATAATGGCGCGCTCAATACCCAGCGCGAAGCCGATGCCGGGTGTGGGTGGACCGCCGATCTCCTCGACCAGTCCATCGTAACGTCCGCCTCCCCCCAGCGCGTTCTGCGCGCCCAGCGCATCGCTAACTATCTCGAAGGCGGTCTTCGTGTAGTAGTCGAAGCCGCGTACCAGGTGCTTGTCCACCACGTATGGTATCTGCAGGGCATCCAGATAGGCGCGCAGGGCGTCGAAGTGCGTGCGACACTCTTCACACAGGCTCTCGATGATGTCGGGGGCGTCGTGTAGAAGAGTGCGGCACCGCTCGCGCTTGCAGTCTAACATGCGCAGGGGATTCAGGTCGAAGCGTGTCTGGCAGGCATCGCACAGCTCGTGCACGAAAGGTTTGGCGAACTCGCGCAGGCGCTCGCGGTACACGGGGCGGCACACCGGGCACCCTACGGAATTGAGCACCAGCGACAGCCGTGTGATGCCCATCTCGCGGTAGAAGTGCATCGCCAGCGCGATAACCTCGGCATCCAGAGCGGGGTGCTGAGAGCCGATTGCCTCCACACCCAGCTGGTGCGCCTGCCGGTAGCGTCCCGCCTGAGGACGTTCGTAGCGAAAGATGGGCGTGATGTAGTACAGTTTGCTCACTCCGCCCTGCGCGGCAAGGTTGTTCTCCACATAAGCGCGTACCACCGGTGCGGTGCCCTCCGGTTTGAGGGTGATCAGGCGTCCGCCCCGGTCGGTAAAGGTGTACATCTCCTTGCTGACCACGTCGGTATGCTCGCCCATACTGCGGGTGAAAAGGTCGGTGTCTTCGAAGATGGGTGTGCGGATTTCGTGGTATCCGTAATGTTTGCATAGCGTGCGGAAGGTCTCCTCCACACGGTTCCAGAGTGGGGTGTCGTCGGGCAGGATGTCGTTAGTGCCGCGCGGGCGCTGATATCGCATTCTCTCCTCCGCAACAAAACAGCGACACCACGAAAAAGCGGGTGTCGCTGAGCACAAATGGTAGCGGCGGGCGGACTCGAACCGCCGACTCCACGGGTATGAGCCGTGTGCTCTGACCGACTGAGCTACGCCGCCGTATCGCAATACTATTTTACCACATCCTGCTCAGGTGTCAAGGGCGTGGGGCAGGGCGAGAAATCTCAGCGGTAGACGCGGGCTCGCGAAGGGGGATTGCCTCGTCGCTTCGCTCCTCGCAATGACACGGATGCGGTATGCGGTGGGGATTGTTTCGTCGCTTCGCTCCTCGCAATGACACGGAT
>CAKZNX010000195.1 GCA_937132045.1 uncultured bacterium | reverse complement strand
ATGTCCACTCGCATCCGCAAACCTGAACCGGTCACACCGGTCGTGCTCAGCCGACGAGTGTACGACATCGTGGGTATCGTGCTGTTCACGCTTGGAGCGGTGGTGCTGGTGAGCCTGACCACCGCAGAGAACGGTTATCTGGGACAGTGGTTAAATGAACTGCTGCGGCGCATCGCCGGGCTGGGCGCGTTTGCCATTCCCCTATTGCTGATGTTGCTGGGCACGCTTTTCCTTATCGGTTACGAAAGGTTTTCGTTCACCAACACCAGCTGGGGAGCGGTGCTGATGTTTCTGGCGTTCACCGGCTGGGCTCACGCTACCCGCGTGCCCTTTGACCAGAACTTCTCCACAGAGAGCCTTCGCACTGGCGGTGGCTACATCGGCGGCGCGATTGTCTACGTGGTGCACTCCCTGCTGAACCTTGTGGCGGTATACATCGTACTCACCGCCCTCACGATTATCGCACTGCTTCTGATTGTCGACCTGCCGTTCGTGGACATCGCCCGTCGCACCATTGCAGGATGGGTCAAAGGCTTCCAGATGGCGCAACAGGGAGCGCGAGCGGTGAAAGAGAAGAGCGCTGCCATACGCCGTGCCCGTGCCGCGCGTAAGGCGGTCAAAGAGGACGTGAAACGCACCCTGATGAGCAACGAGAACCGCGCGGTGGCACCCAGCGCTGCTCCACCGAAAGAGTCGCCGAGAGGCACCTCCAAACTGGTGGAGGCGGTTCAGCACAGGATCAGCCGTCCAACCACCTCCGACGAGGAGCAGACCCTCGTGCCCGGCAAGGGCGCCGACCTTTTTAAATACGAGTACCCTCCCCTCTCCCTGCTGAAGGAACCAGCGCCCCCGCCCAAGCGCGTGCAGGCGGAACTCTCTGAAAAAATGCGTATCCTCGAGCAGACGCTGGACGAGTTTGGCATCGGCGCCAACGTGGTGGAGATCGCACACGGTCCCACCGTCACCCGCTACGAGGTACAGCTGGCACCCGGCATCAAGGTGAGCAAAATCGTCAGCCTGGCAGACAACCTGGCGATGGCGCTGGCGGCGATTGACGTGCGCGTGGAGGCGCCCATCCCCGGCAAGTCGGCAATCGGCGTGGAGGTGCCCAACGACAACCCGCGCATCGTCACCCTGCGCGAGGTCATCGACACCGACGAGTTCCGCAACGCGCCGTCCCTGCTCACTTTTGCGCTGGGCAAGGACGTGGGCAACGAGAACCGCTACGCCGACCTCGCGAAGATGCCGCACCTGCTCATCGGAGGCGCCACCAACTCCGGAAAGAGCATGTGCCTCAACTCGCTCATCGCCAGCATCCTGTACCGCGCCAAGCCCAGCGAAGTGAAGTTCATCATGATCGACCCCAAGCGCGTGGAACTGTCGCTGTTCGACGGCATCCCGCACCTGATATGTCCCGTGGTGAAGGACGTCAAACAGGCATCGGGCATCCTCCGCGCTGCCATCAAGGAGATGGAGCGCCGATATGATGTGTTTTCGCGCATGGGCGTGCGCAATATCGACGGGCACAACGCGCGCGTCCCCGACGAGGAACGGATGCCGTATATCGTCATCGTGGTGGACGAGCTGGCGGACCTGATGATGCAGGCGGCGGCGGAGGTGGAACAGTCCGTCTGTCGGCTGGCGCAGCTGGCTCGTGCGACGGGCATTCATCTGGTCATCGCTACCCAGCGCCCTTCGGTAGACGTCATCACCGGAACCATCAAGGCGAACATCTCCTCGCGCATCGCTTTTGCCGTCTCCTCACAGGTGGACAGCCGCACTATTCTGGACATGACCGGCGCCGAGCGCCTTATCGGGCGCGGTGACATGCTGTTCCTGCCCATCGACGCCCCGAAACCCACCCGCATTCAGGGATGTTGCATCAGCGAAGCCGAGGTGGAGGCGCTGGTGAAGTTCCTGAAGCAACAGGGTGTACCCGAATACACCCTGACGCCCATCGAAAGCGGATTCAGCGCACGAGACGACATCGATGCAGAAGACGAGGACGAGCTCTTCGAGCCCGCCGTGCGCCTGGTGGTGATGAACGGGCACGCTTCCACCAGCCTGCTCCAACGTCGATTCAAAATCGGTTACACGCGCGCGGCTCGTCTGGTGGATATGATGGAACAGCGTGGGATTGTCGGTCCGCTGGATGGTGCGAAACCGCGCGAGATACTCATCACACGGGAGCAGATGGAGGAGATGTTCGGCAACGAGCCGTAGACATCCCCTCCGGCGAGCGTGTTAACGCCCCATAATCTGCACGGCTACCCTGCGCTGGCGTGGGCGCGTATCGAAGTCGATCAGCACCACTTGCTGCCATGTGCCCAGCGTTGCCTGTCCGTGCACTACCGGGATGGTCAGCGAGGGTCCCAGCAGGGAGGCGCACACATGGGCGTGCCCGTTGTCATCGCCCCAGCGGGCTTCGTGAGCATATGCCGCGTTCGCCGGAGCAATCTGCTCGAAGGTGCGTTGAAGGTCGCTCACCAGCCCCGGCTCGAACTCCATCGTGGTCAGGGCAGCCGTAGACCCCAGCACGAACAGCACTGCAACGCCGTCTCGGATGCCGCTCTCGCGAATTGCCGACTGAAGGTCTGGCGTGATGTCGATGGTGTGACCATCCCCGCGGGTGTCGCGTGTGATGGTCAGGTGGACTATCTGAAGCGCCCCGGTTGGTTCGTCAGAGGTCATCGTTTTCCTCCAGAGGTCACGCATTTTGTCGCTGAGATGCTACCATACCAGCTGAGAGCTGTCAACGTGAGGAGAAGGTGTTGAAAAAAGACCGAACCGATCCCCCCTTCCCGACGCGGGAAGGGGGAGTTCGGAACCTCTCGCCGCTTCGGGGAGAGGCAGGGAGAGGGGTTCAATCGGACTCAATGGGAGCAGGGGCGGGTATGCCCCGCCCCGGCAGGTGACTACTCGTCGCCGACGGCGCCAAAGTTCTGTACCAGAATGCCGAAGTCCAACAGCGTCACTTCCATGTCGCCGTCGAGGTCGGCGCTGGCGTTCCAGTTGGCGTCACCGGGCATCGCACCGAACGCTGCTACCAGCGCACCGAAATCAAGCAGCGTCACTTCATTGTCGCCGTCAATGTCGCCGTTGGTCAGCGCCACGTTCACGCCAGTCACGTTCGAGCCCTCAACCGTCACTCCCGATACCACCACTCTGAGCCAGTGGCTGGCTTTGAAGGCGATGTCGTAGGTTCCGGGCAAAACGGCGGGAATGGTGTAATTCCCATTGGCGTCGAGGCTGAGTATTGCCGTGCGCACCACGTTGCCACCCTGGCGCAGTTCGACCGTCACCGGCACCTGCGTGACGTCGCCGTCGAAATCTTTCAGCACTACGTTGCCAGACACCGACCACACCGCTACCTGCTCAAAGTCGTCCAGGTAGACGACGTATGGACCGAGTGTGTTCGGGTCAAGTGGCGTGAACGCCAACTGTTCCAGAACGCCTCGTGAAACCTCCAGAATGCCGTTGGCGGTAGTACCAGCGAATCTTCGCACCGGCTCTACAGGGATGTTGAACACTACCTCCACCCACTGGTTCTTCGCGGTGATTAGCTTGCCTTCCGGCGCATCGGGACCGGTTCCTCGAACGACGGTAGCACCCAGAAACTCGATGCCACCGGTCGTGCCGCCGTTTCCACCGATGGGTGCGGTCGAGTTCGTCTCACGTACACCGAGAGTGACATAAAAGTCAGGCGTGTCACTCGGGACATAGATCCTGAACCGCAGGGCATGCCCGAAGTCCAGCGTTGGGTTGGGCAAATCGGTTGCATTGAAGGTGGTTAGTCTCAGCCAGCGGCTTCTGCCCGTCGGCGGATCGGTAGACAGGAACCGCCAGTTCACCCTCAGCGACTTGGTGCCGCTGAAAGCGACGTCCGTCACCACCTGGCTGGTGTTGTTCGGGGCAGGGCTGGTGTCGATGTAGAGCCCTGTCGACCCCGAAAAGCTGGGGTGGCGGAACATCACAGCACCGCTGGCGCTTGGTGCCGGATACGCCTCAAAGTTGGTGATGGGGAACGTTTGCGCGGCGACCGCTGTCGCCAGTACCCCTAACAGCAGGGGTGTCGTCAGAAATCGTGCGATTTTCATACCTTCCTTCCTCCTTCGCAGGCTGAATGAATGACACCACAGCTGGTATTGTAGCACTGGCTTCCAGAAAAAGCAATCACCTCCCGAATAATATCCGCATAATATGGGCTGAATACGCAACAACACCAACTTCGCTTCGCCTGCGTCAGCAGGATTGAAGCGTGCCTCTGCAGAACTTATCTCATGGCGAGGAGGGACGTGCAAAAACATGAAGCGTCTGGAGGGCAAAACAGCCATTGTCACCGGCGCCTCCCAGGGATTGGGCGAAGCCATCGCCGTTCGCCTCGCGCGGGAGGGGTGTATCGGCGTCACGCTGGCAGACCTGCAGGTGGAAAAGGCGCAGGCGGTGGCGCAGGGCATCGAGCGGGAGTGTACATGGTGCCGTACTCTGGTGACCCGGTGCGATGTGACCAGCGAGGCGGAAGTGACCGAGATGGTAGTGCGCCACACGCAGGCGTTCGGCAAGGTGGACATCATGGTGGCAAATGCGGGCATCCTGATCGCACAGGACATCACCGAGTTCCCTGCCGAGGCGTGGAAGAAAGTGATGGAGGTGAACCTTTACGGCTACTTCCTGTGCGCGCGCGAGGCGGCGAAGGTGATGGTTCAGCAGAAGAGTGGCGTCATCATTCAGATAAACTCCAAGTCCGGTAAGAAAGGCTCGTTCCGAAACAGCGCGTATGCCGCCAGCAAGTTCGGAGGCATCGGATTAACACAGAGCATCGCGCTGGATCTGGCACCCTACAACGTGCGGGTGAACGCTATCTGTCCCGGCAACCTGTTGGACTCGCCGCTTTGGCGCGACAGCCTGTACGAACAGTACGCCCGCAAGTGGGGCTTGACGGTGGAAGAGGTGCGACGCAAATACGAGGATCAGGTACCCCTCGGACGCGGCTGCACCTACGACGACGTGACCAACCTGCTGGTGTTCCTGGCATCCGACGAGGCTAGCTACATCACTGGCGAGGCATACAGCGTTACTGGCGGTCAGCTGTGAAACGAAAAAGGAGCCGTTCCGCGCCGAACGGCTCCCGCACAATGCTCGTTTACCTCCTCGCAACCGGCTGTGTACCGCCAATCTGCACCGTGTCCGCAAGCAGTTGCCCATCTACCATGGCGCCCGTCACCGTCACGGACGCGCCAATCCACAGCTCGGACGGCGACGCGGTGCGCTTGCCGCGAGTCCACTGCGTGTCCTCGTCCCAGACAACAATCAGAGTCGCCCCCTTGAGGTCGCAGTTACGCACGCGACGTACCTTCATCACAAAGCTGTCTGTGGCGAAGCTGATGCTCACCACCTGCCCCTCCGCCGTCGCCACCTGCTGCGCGTACGCGTTCCAGCTCGCAGGCATCTGGAGAGTTCTGGAAGCCAGCATCGACGGCAGGATCACCACCCCTACCAGCAAGACAGACCCTATCAGCATGAATCGGACGGTTTTCATTGCGTCAACCTCCCTGATGAAGTGTATCTGCCGGATACGACGAGAGCGCTGAGGAACAGATTCCATCCTTCTCAGCGGAGGCTATCGATTACCTTCTGCAGTTCCGTTTCCGGCAAATCGCCCACCACAATGAAACGGATGCCTGCCACTTCCTTGACCAGCACGTTGCCCTCACTGCTGGTGAAGAACTCGCAGTTGCCCCGCCTGCCCATGCGCCGTCCCCACTGGAACCCGCGCCCCCGACGCGGCGGACAACGATGCTGAAACACCGAAACGCTGTTCAACCCGTCCACGTAGCGTATGTGGGCAGTGGGCAGGTTGTTTGGGCGATACACCAGATGGAACCCGTCCAGCACGAAACCGGCGGGGATGTATGAAGGTTCCCGTATGGCGAAACCAACCTGTCGGGAGAGCTGCGCCTTCTCCCAGTGCCTTTCCGTCTGCAGAGCAGACGGTACCTGCCGCCAGCCCTCCGGCACGGTAAAGAGGCTGTCGCTGGGGTCAGCACTCCAGTTCACCAAGGTGTAGAACGAGTGCGACACCAGATTCCCGCGGGAGTTATACTGTTCAGTGCGCAGAACCGCGCCCGTCTTGCGGTCAATCCACAGTTTGCGCGACGGACCTTCTCCCTGTCGCGGTTTCAGCAGAACGACGTCTGCCTGCCTGCCCAGAAGGCTCTCTGTGCCCGCCAGCACTGCCTGATAGTTCTTCAGCACCAATTCCACGGTTGCCGGGCCGCGATGCACCGTCTCCACCGTAGCAGTGCGCGTGGCAGGTTCCAGCCGAACGAGCGTTTCACCACGATCAATCAGCACCATTCCGCCCAGTGCCGGTGAACGGTACTCGTAGCGCGTCATGCCCGCCTTGCGGTAGACCGTGACGTCGGTGTTGACCTCCTGGTTCTGCATGTAGCTGGTGGTACGCATCTCGCCGCTCAACTGCACCTGTCTTTCCGCCTGATATGCCGCGCGCACCCGCTGTGCCGGGTCCACCTTTTGCGCCAGTGCCATCCCCGAAACACCTATTAGCAGTAGCAGAACCTCGAGTATGCCTGCTCTCATCACTCTGTCTCCTCCTGCAGGGACGGGCGACTGGCTAACATGGCACCCAGAGCAGCTCTGTCGCTCAGTGGGTCGCCCCAGGACATCATCTGATGCGCATGGATAATCTGCTGTGCGTCAGCGGGCGCCTGTGGCGTCTGGTCAGGCAGTCTGGGCACACCCAGGTAGACCGCCACGAGGAGAATGGTGACTGCAACTGCGCTGCCCACCGCCAGCCTGGACAGGGTAAACCAGCTGTTCCAGAAAGAACGGCGTGTCGGTGCTGATTGTGCGTCAATCTGCGCGCGGATGCTCTGCCACAAATGCACAGGAGGCTCTTCCGGCGTGAGGGCGGTCAGCACCTGTTCTACTCTCTCCAGCGCGCGGAGTTCGCGAGCACAAAGGGCGCATTGGGCAACGTGCTCCTCGATCGCCCGACGCTCTTGTTCACCCAGCAACCCTATCGAGTAATCCGCTAATTTTGGCTTGACCTCTGTGCACCGCATCGTAATCGCCTCATTTCGGGTCCACCAAATAACCCAGTTTCTGCCTTAGCGCCTCTCGCGCCCTTGCCAGACGCGACAGCACGGTGTTTCTGGGAATATCCAGCACCCGCGCAATCTCTGAAATCTCCATGCCTTCCAGATGGTACATGGTCACCACTTCGCGGTGTATCTGCGGCAAAGAGCGCACTGCCTGCCTTACCGTCTCCTGCAGGTCCTCCGCCAGCACCGCCTGTTCCGGATTAGCCGACCAGTCCCCAATTTGCATGGGCTCCGACTCACCTTCCTCGTCTTCCGTGCAGGCGCTCTCCAGCGACACGGTATCCAGCCGGTGGCGTTTGGCACGGTCCAGCACCGCGTTTCGGGCGATACGGTGGAGCCATACCCAAAAGGCTTCGCAGGCATGCAGACCCTTCAGTCCGCCCCAGGCACGCAGGTACACCTCCTGCATCAGGTCCTCGGCGTCTTCCGGGGTGGGCACCATCTGCCGGATGTACTGATAGAGACGCCGGTGGGTGCGCTGATACAGCTCGCCGAAGGCGTCCATGTCACCCGCCCTCGCGCGCTGCACCAGCTCGTTCTCACCCTCTAACATGGTACCCACCCTGTTCCTTTTTCACTGAATAAGACGCCGAGACAGGTGCGCCGATTCCTTTCTGGCTATGCTTCCAGCTGGGAAGTGCAGTGCGGACAACGGGTGGCTTTGATCGGTATCACGCTGAGACAGTACGGACACTCCTTCGTCACGGGTTCGGCTGCAGGTGCTGGCTTCGCCGCCCACCGGTTCACCTGCCTGACCACCAGAAACAGCGCGAAGGAGACGGTCAGGAAGTTCACCACCGTGTTGATGAACAGACCGTAGTTGATGGTGGCGGCGCCCGCCTTCTTCGCTTCCTCCAGCGTCGCATAGGAGATGCCAGACAGGCTAATGAACAGGTTGCTGAAGTCCACCTTGCCCAGCAGCAGCCCGATGGGCGGCATGATAACGTCGTTCACCAGCGAGTTCACAATCGCACCGAAGGCGCCACCCATGATAAAACCCACTGCGAGGTCGATCGCGTTCCCTCGCATGGCGAACTTCTTGAACTCTTGGATCATGGTACCTTGCTCCTTTCTTCTGGTCTTTTCTCAGCGCGCCATTCGCCGCACGAACAGCGCATCGATGCCCAGGTCTAACACCAGCTCGTGCAACAAGGGCGAGCGGGCATAGAAGGCTATCGGGGTGCCCAGTGTTCTGCCGCTCAGCTCCGGCGCGTAGATACCGAAGTCGAACGAGCAGGTGGCTACCAGAAACAGCAAGTGTCCGCCGGATTGGGCGACCTCGATGGGGATACCAAGGGCATGACCCTGCTCGCCCGGCGTCCAGAGAAGCTGAGCGCCGCCGCTGGACAGGGGCAGTTCATGTCGTGCCACTTCACCCGCCGTCGCTATCACCCTGTCCACCAGCGTTTCCGCCTCCGTACCGCTGTTCGCCATCGTATGGAACACCCGTGCATAGCCCTTCGGC
>CAKZNX010000194.1 GCA_937132045.1 uncultured bacterium | reverse complement strand
CGCGATGCGGAGGGGATTGCTTCGTCGCTTCGCTCCTCGCAATGACACGGAGAGTCAGTGTGCGCAGGGGATTGCTTCGTCGCTTCGCTCCTCGCAATGACACGGGGGTCGGTGTGCGTAGGGGCTTGCTTCGTCGCTCCGCTCCTCGCAATGACACGGGGGTCGGTGTGCGGAGGGGATTGCTTCGTCGCTTCGCTCCTCGCAATGACACGTGTGGCGGAGGGGATTGCTTCGTCGCTTTGCTCCTCGCAATGACACGGAGAGTCAGTGTGCGCAGGGGATTGCTTCGTCGCTTCGCTCCTCGCAATGACACGTGTGGCGGAGGGGATTGCTTCGTCGCTTCGCTCCTCGCAATGACACGGAGATAAGGTATAATACCAGCACGCGGAATTTTGGCTTCACAAGCGCAATTCGGTCACTCTTGAGGACACAGTTGATGCAAACGCCAGACGCGCCGAGTCCGGCTGGATTATACACAACGAATGCGCCCTCTGAACAGAATGTTCGCCTGCGCGAGCGCGGAATGCGCGATCGCTTCGGCAGGCTGATCGAATACCTGCGAATCTCTGTCACCGACCGCTGCAACATCCGCTGTGTGTACTGTGTGCCGGAGTCGGACAAAGGTTACGAGCAGGACAGGAACCTGCTCGAGTACACCCAGATTACCGACCTCGTGAGCGTGCTGGCACAACATGGCTTGCGTCGGGTGCGCATCACGGGGGGTGAGCCGCTGGTGCGTCCGAACGTTCCCGATCTGGTGGCATTGCTCTCTGCGATACCGGGAGTGGACGACCTGTCGCTCAGCACCAACGGTATCCTTCTCCCGCGCTATGTGAAGGCGTTGAAGGACAATGGCTTGCGCCGGATCAACATCTCTCTCGATACCCTTCAGCCTGCAAAGTTCCGCCGTGTGTCGCCGGTGGGGAAGTGGGAAGATGTCTGGCAGGGCATCGAATCCGCCCTGGAGGCGGGACTCTCCCCCGTGAAGATCAACTGTGTGCTGATGCGGGGCATTAACGATGACGAGGTGCAGGAGTTTGCGCGGTTGACCCTTCGTTATCCGCTCCACGTGCGGTTCATCGAGTTGATGCCCATCGGCAATCTGGAGTTCTATAAGAAGGAGCATGTCTTCCCCGTCGGGATGGCGAAAACGGCGTGCGCTCAACTCGGGGAGCTGATGCCCGTTGTGGAAGGCGAGGCAGTGGGCGGCGGACCCGCCGATGTCTTCCGTGTGCCCGGTGCTCAGGGCACTCTCGGCTTCATCGGCGCGTGTTCGGCGAACTTCTGTGCACGGTGCAACCGGATGCGCCTCAGCGCGGACGGCTACCTGTATCCATGTCTGGGGCACGGCATCCGCGTGGACATGAAACCTGCGCTGAGCCTGCCACCAGACCAGCGCGAATCAGCCATCATGCAGCGAATGGAGCAGGCGCTTGCCGTGAAGCCAGAGGGGCATCAGTTCATTTCGGTCATACCGCACGCCGCTTTTCGCACGATGCGCGCCATTGGAGGGTGAGGAGAGGACGTGATGGAGTCGAGCCGCGAACGGATGATTGACGTTGGAGACAAGTCTGAGACCCTTCGCGAGGCGGAGGCGGAAGCGACGTTGTACGGGAAGCCGGAGGTTTTGCGGGCGCTCTGGGAGGGGCGCCTGCCGAAGGGCGACGCTCAACCGGCGGCGGAGATTGCGGGTATTCTGGCGGCGAAGCGCACGCCGGAGCTCCTTCCCATGTGCCATCCTATCCGGCTGGAAAAGGTGCAGGTGTCGCTGCGGCTCGAGGGCGAACGCATGGTGGTTCGTGCGACCGCGCGCGCACACGACCGTACCGGCGTGGAGATGGAAGCGCTGACGGCAGCATCGGTAGCGGCTCTGACCCTCTACGACTGGGCGAAGTCGCAGGACCCTGCAACGGAGTTTTCGGTGCGGCTGGTGCGCAAGTCCGGTGGGAAGTCGGGCGTGTGGGAGCGGGCTGTGGAGAAAGCGCCTGCTGTATCCGTGTGCGACCTCGCGAGCATCCACGCGGCGGTGGTGACGGTGAGCGATCGCGCCAGTCAGGGCGTCTATCCAGACGAAAGCGGCGCGCTCATCCAGCAGTGGCTTGAGGAGCACGGGGCGACAGTGACCGAATACGTCGTGATACCGGACAATCAGGAACAGGTGAGCGCGCAAATCGTCCGGCTGGCTGACGAACTGGGGGTTGACCTGATTTTGACCTCCGGCGGAACCGGCTTCGCGCCGCGCGACCGGACCCCGGAAGCCACGCGCTCCGTTGTGGAGCGGGAGACGCCCGGCATCACCGAGTGGCTCCGGTTGCAGACGGGGTTGCTCAAACCGGTGGCGTTCCTGTCGCGGGCAACGGCTGGCATCCGCGGACGCACATTGATTATCAACCTGCCGGGCAGTCCCAAAGCAGTTCAGGAGCATCTTGCGGCACTTTGTACGCTACTGCCTCATGCAATCCAGATGGTGCAGGGCGGTGACCACCGGTGAGGAGGCAACGATGAGCGAGTCCGGGTTGCTTCTCGCGGGCTTTCTTCTGGTTGCCATGTTGTATGCTTCGGTGGGGCACGGTGGAGCCACGGGGTACCTGGCTCTGCTGAGCTTGCTGTTGCCAGCGCTACCGCAACGAGAAGCCTCCACCACCGCGCTGGTGCTGAATACCGTCGTATCGGGGCTGGCGCTTACGCAGTTCGCGGGGGCAGGGCACTTTCCGGCTCGGCTGGCGAGGGCGTTTCTGGTCACATCCATCCCTTTCACCTTCCTCGGTGGCTTGCTGGCGGTGCCGATGTGGTTGTTTCATCTGCTGTTGCTGGTCGGCTTGGCTGCTGCCGCCATGCGTCTGCTCTTCCTCAGCTGGGGAAATAGTTTGGCAGAAGGCAATTCGACGACAGCGGTTCAGCCTCCGAAGGCACCGGTTGCGGGAGTGGTCGGCGCAGTCGTCGGACTGGTGTCAGGCATCGTGGGCATCGGGGGCGGCGTTTTTCTGAGCCCGTTGCTCATTCTGCTGCGCTGGGCTACCCCACGAGACACGGCGGGCATCGCGGCATCATTCGTTCTGCTCAACTCCATTGCAGGGCTGCTGTCTCGCGGGATATCGGACCGTCTAAGCGTTGGCTCGCTGGGCATGCCCCTGACGGTGGCGCTTGCTGGAGGGTTAATCGGTTCGTATCTCGGGGCGCGGCGGCTGGTACCTGTGACCATGAATCGGGTGCTGGCGGTAGTGTTGCTGGTGGCCTGCGGCAAACTGCTCATTTCCCTGGCTTCGGCTTTCTCCAGTGGAGGATGGTGGTGATAGAGATGATCAGTGTTGAAGCGGCTCTGCAACAGGTTCTGGAGGCAGCCAGTCCTCTGGGACATGAAACCGTTGACCTGCGCGAAGCAGCTGGGCGCGTGCTGGCGCAGACGCTGCTGGCTCCGCACGATCTTCCGCCCTTTGACAACTCGGCGATGGACGGCTTTGCCCTGCGCGCAGAGGATACACGGTCGGCGACAGCGAGCACTCCGGTGCGTTTGCGCGTGGTGGGGGAGTCGGCAGCGGGCAGAGGCTATGGCGCTGACCTGCATCGTGGTGAAGCCATCGCCATCAGCACGGGGGCGCCAGTTCCGCGGGGCGCAGATGCCGTCGTTCCCGTCGAGCAGGTCACCGTGCAGGAAGGCTGGATTGTGCTCTCGGAGCCGGTGCGGTCGGGGCGGCATGTGCGCTCGCGCGGTGAAGACATTGCGACCGGTACCGAGGTGCTGAGGGCTGGCGAGCGCGTTCGGTTGTCGCATGTCGCGCTGCTGGCTGCTCTGGGCTTAACGCCACTTAGTGTGTATCGGCGTCCACAGGTGTCGGTGCTGGTCACTGGAAACGAGCTGCTGCCGTACGATGCACCTCTTCGCGCAGACTCCATTCGCGACTCCAACAGTGTGATGCTGGCAACGTGGCTGGCGGCGCGGGGCTATCGCTGTTGGTTTGCAGGCACGGCGCCCGACTCGTTGCCTGCGCTGGTTCAGGCGCTGGAGGACGCTCTGCACGACGCCGAAGTGCTGATACTCACGGGTGGGGTATCGGTGGGCGAGCATGACCTGGTGAAGCCGGCGCTCCCGCAGATTGGGGCAGAGGTGGTCTTCTGGCGGGTAAACATGAAACCGGGCAAACCGATTGTTTTCGCAAAGCGGGTGGCGCAAGGCGGCTCGCCACAGGCGATCTTTGGACTGCCGGGCAATCCCCTGTCGGCGCTGGTCGGCTTGTTTGTGTTCGTGTTGCCATATCTGGCGGCTGTGGAGGGGGAGGCGAACCCTTCGTCCCGATACGTCACGGCTCGGCTCGGCACCGACGTGCATAAAAAGGAGTCCCGTGCCGAGTTTCAAACCGCCCGCCTCTGTGGCACCGCGGGCGCAACGCTGAGAGTCGTACCGACGCCGACGCAGGGTTCGTCGCTCCTGGGCAGCCTTGCGCAGGCAAACGCCTTCCTGTATCTGCCTGCCGGAGAGGGAGTGTATACTGAAGGCACTCTGGTGAAAGTGCTTCCGGTAGCACCGCTGGAGGAGTGCGGATGAGGATATCGGTGCTGGCTTTCGCCACCATTCGGGATGTGCTCGGAAGCAGCCTGACGGTTACCATCACGGATGGGGCTACCGTTGGCGACCTGCTCATACACCTGCAGGAGACCTATCCAGAGCTGGCTCGCTGGTTGGGTTCCACCCGCGTGGCGGTGAACTGTGAGTATGTGGCTGGAGACACCGTATTACACGACGGCGATGAGGTGGCGCTGATTCCACCGGTGAGCGGAGGGTGACGCCGTGCGGTACCTGACGAGGGAAGTGATTACCGCCGACGAGTGGCACGCCCAGTCGATGAGCGAGCATTCCGGCGCTTCGGTGGAGTTTCTGGGCGTGGTGCGTCGGCTGGAAAACGGCGACCCGATTGAGTACCTGGAGTATGAAGCCTACGAGCCGATGGCGGAACAGATGATCGGTCGGTACATCCAGCAGGCGCACGAGCGGTTTGGGCTCAGTCGGGTGTACTTTCGCCATCGGCTGGGAAGGGTGCCCGTGGGAGAGATTGCGGTGATTATCGGCGTGCACGCGCCGCACCGCGCTGAAGCCTTCGACGGGTGCCGGTTCCTGATAGAGACGCTCAAACGCGACGTTCCCATCTGGAAGGTGAGAGCGGGTTAATCTCGGCTGAGTGCTTACCTTGTGCGAAGTATGACATCGCACAGGTGCAGGAGGTCGTGTGCCACCCACAGGTGCACCTGCTGGAAGATGCTCCACTCGCCGAACTCGGGGTGAATGCCCGTGCGATCGCGTGCTTCCGGCGGCAGCTGCTGCAAATAGTCCAGAGACCTCTGCCGTGCCTCCGCGAACTCCTTGAGGGCGTCGTGCAGTCTCCCCGTGCTGAACTGCTCATCGATGGGCGCGGTTTCGGGGTCGTACACGCTGAGCGTCGGGTGGTCCTCCTCGGCAATCTGCTGGTAGCGGCGAAAGAAAGCCTCTTCCACATCCAGCAGGTGATGAACCAGCTCTTTGGGCGAGTAGCGGTCGGGTGACGGACGCACTTCCCATCGCTCCTCGGGTATCAGCTCTGCCAGCCTCTCCAAAGCTTGCGCTGTCTTCGCGAGGGCGTCCATACACTCATCCCACACAAACGGCTGATGCACAGTAGTCTCCTCCCTTCGTAAGACGCAGTGTATGATATGATAAGCCAGTTACGACGTGAAGTCAACGACAGGAAGCACCTGCGCCCGGGCAGAACATCGAGGCAGACCGAACGGGAGGGTTTCTCGATGCAAATGGTGGCGATGATGGTGTTGCTGGCAATGGGCGGGGCGGCAACAGCGCAGGAGTGGGTAACAGTACGTCCACCGGATACCGGCGAGGCGCTGGTGAACCCCGGCATGGGCTGGGTGCTGCACTACTACGACAACATCCCAGAGAACTATGGCTCGCGGCTGGAACCTTCGGATACCGTGGAGGATTTTCCGGGGCTGTCTGTAGTGTATCTGCGCATACCGTGGTCTTACATCGAGCCGGAGGAAGGCAGGTTCAACTGGGCAGTGCTGGACACGCCAGCACAGCGCTGGATATCGAAAGGAAAGCAAATTGCCCTGCGGATATCCTGCAGTGAGTCGTGGATGCGCTGGGCGACGCCAGAGTGGGTGCACCGCGCTGGCGCGAAGGGATACGAGTTTGAGCCGGGTGCTGGAGTCAGGGTGGGCGGTCCCTACTGGGAGCCGGATTACGACGACCCCATCTTCCTGCAGAAACTCGACAACTTTCTATCGGCACTGGCAAAGCGGTACGACGGCAATCCCGAGGTGGCATTTATCGACGTCGGTTCGCTCGGCGTGTGGGGCGAGGGACACACCTTCGCCAGTACCCAGCTCAAGATTCCGCTGGAGACAGTAAAGAAACACATCGACCTGCACCTCAAGCACTTCAAACGTACGTTGCTGGCAGCAAACGACGACTTCTCCTTCCACGGCGACGAGACGATCAACTACGCCCGGCAGATGGGTTTGACCCTGCGCGACGACAGTATTCTGGTGCAGGGCGGGCAAAACGCGTACTTTCACGCGCAGATGGCGCAGGCTTTCTGGCGTGACCGTCCGGTCATTGTCGAGTGCGAGCATTACGGACCTTCCAAAGAGCGGGGATACTGGCAGGACGGCAGTAAATACCTGCAGGCAGTGGAGGAGTATCACGCCAGCTACGCTTCCATCCACTGGTGGCCCCGCGAGTTCCTGCAGGAGAATCGCGAGCTGATAGACCGTATCAACCGGCGTCTGGGCTATCGGCTCCAGCTGGTGGAGGCGTCGTGGCAGAAACAGACGAAACTGGGCAATCGCTGGGATGTGCGCTGGCAGTGGCGCAACGCCGGTGTCGCTCCCTGTTATCGCGGCGGCTACCCTGCGCTGACGTGGAAGGACGAAAAGGGGGGCATCGTGACGGTGCTCGTGGACGAGAGCCTGAACGTCCGCAGTTTGCCGGTGGGGGCACCCGACGCTGCGCAGGCGGTGGAAAGCCGCGTGAGCTTTGCCCTGCCGTTTCAGCTAAAGCCGGGCGTCTATTCGGTGTACGTCTCCGTGGGCTCGGTGACAGGAACACCGGAAATTGCTCTTCCTTTGCCTGACGCCGACGGGCAGAAACGTTACCGTATCGGTCAGGTGGAGGTGGTTCCGTAAACTTGCCTTGACCGCAGGCTCCTCTCTGCCTATAATGTACCTGTCACTGTAACGAGGCAAGGAGAAGGAAGTATGTCTTTGAGCGTTCGCGAGATTTGGGCGCGCGGCGTGGACCGCATGAAGGATAAGATTGTGCTTCCGAGCATGTGGGAAGCGCTGGACCACGTGGTGCCCATCACGATAGAAAACGGCGAGTTCATCATCGGTTTGCCGACGGCGAGGTTCAGCCTGTCGGGACATCTGCGCAATCCAGGGTACCGCCGGACGATTGAGGTCATCCTGTCGGAGCTAGCGGGACAGGACGTGGAGCTTCGCATCATTGAGGGCACGACCCTCGCCGACTGGGAGCGCACCAAACAGCGGGAAGCTCTCGCCGCTGCCAGCCGCGAGCAGGAGTATGCCCAGCGACGCCAGCAGGAGGCGGTGGAACAATCGTGGGATGTGCTATACGAGCGCATCGTGCGCGCCTACTCGGAGCAACCCTATCGCCAGTTACCGCAGGGCAAGGCAATCTACCTGCAGAAAGCGCTGCAGATGGTTCTCGACGCGATGGAGGAGCTGTATCCCATGCACGGTGAAGCGGACGACCTGACCGAGCGCAACCTTGCCCGTGTGATTGAGCGTATCGCCAACAACATCGGCGCTCCGTCCGCACTGGTGGCGTACGAGCTGCTTCGCCTTCGCAACCGCGAGCGCTAATCGCTTTTGCGCGACTGTTCACCCCTCTCCCATCCTCTCCCCGAATTGGGGAGAGGCACGTAACTCTCCTTGCCGTGCCGCGAAAGGGCAGGGGGTTGGGTTGTTAGCGGTGAGCCCTCTCGCATCCTCTCCCCGAAGCGGGGAGAGGCGCGTAATTGTCCTTGCCGTGCCGGGAAAGGGCAGAGAGTTGGTCCTCAAGAAGCGACCTCCGGCTGTGAGAAGAACCCCGAACAGAGACATCTGAAGGTGATTGCCCCGAATTTGCAGAAGAGGGCTTCGTGCTGCGGTTGCCCGACAAAACAGGCAGAGATGGGAGGGGTGGAATGGCTTACGATGTTTGCGTGTACGGCACGATGTGCCTCGATCGTATCCGGCGCGTTCAGAATCTCCCTCCGCCCGGCGGCTACGTGGAGGTGCTTGAAGAGCGCTGGATGCCTGGCGGGGAGGCGCTGAACACCGCCATTGCTCTGGCGACATGGGATGTAGGCGTGGCGCTGGTGCCGAATGCGCTGGGAAACGACGAACTCGCCGAGCACCTGCTGGCTCTGCTTCAGGAATACTCCACGCTTGACCTGCGATTCGTGCGCCTGCGGGATGATACAACAACCCCAACCTGTGATGTGTACGTGACTCCAGATGGTCATCGCACGATGTTCGGCATGGGGTTTGCACATATGTCCAGCGATGCGGTACCTGAGGAGGCGCTGGCCGGAACGCGCGTGTTCACCGCTGACGCCAACCCGGGCGAGGCGTCGGTGCGAGCCTGTGAGCAGGCGGCACAGGCTGGTGTCCCGGTCGTAGCGATGGACCTGCACAGCTGGGAACGCGCGGGGCGTGTTGCCGACGTGCTTCTCACCTCGTACGAATGGGTGGGGCGCGATGACAGTATCGCTTACCTCAAACGCGCGGCAGCGGAGTATCGCGAGCGGTTTGGGTGTACCGTCATCCTCACGGCGGGGGCGAAAGGAAGCGTGCTGGCAGAGCGAGAAGGTGAAAACGTCGTACACATCCGGGCGTACCACGCGCCGGTGGTGGTGGACACGACAGGCTCTGGCGATGTGTTCCGTGCCGGGCTGTTGTACGGGCGTTATGTGCGGGAGCGCGATCTGACCTGGGCGGTACGATTCGGCTCGGCGGCAGCAGCGCTGAACGCGGGAGCTATCGGTGCGTGTGCCGGGGTGCGACCTGCGGCGGAGATCGAGCGGTTCATGAACACACAACCGACGCAATGAAGGAGGCTGGACGGTGAAACTCTGTTTGAATCCAACGGTTGGCGGTTACGGCAATATCCATGAGTTTGTGGAGCGGGCAAAGCGACACGGCTTTGCGGCGGTGGAGTTCAACGCGGGCGAGATTGCGGACATCATGCAGCGCGATGGCGTGAATGCGGCGAGGGCGATTTTTGCCGAAGCGGGTGTGGAACCTGTTTGCTTCGGGCTGCCGGTCGAGTGGCGCAAAGATCACGAGACGCTGAAGGAAGGTTTGCGCGAGCTGCCGAGGCTGGCGCGGGCATCGCAGGCTGTGGGCTGTACCCGCACGGCGACATGGCTGCCGCCCAGTATCGACGAGTTCCCCGCTGCGTATTCGGTGCGCATGGCAGAGCGGTTCCGCGAAATCTGCCGCGTGCTGGCGGACTTTGATGTGCGTCTTGGTCTGGAGTGGGTCGGTCCTGCCACATCTCGGACCAACCGCTACGAATGGATTCACACCATGCATCAGTTGCTGAACTTCGAAGCGGAGATTGGGGCCCCCAATCTCGGACTTCTGGTGGACAGCTTCCACTGGTTCTGCGTGGAGGGTACGGCGGACGACCTGCGCAGGCTGACCAACGCGCAGATCGTGCATGTGCACATCAACGACGCGCCGAACAAACCACCGAAAGAACAGATAGACTTCCAGCGGTTGCTGCCCGGTGACGGGATTATCGACCTCGTGGGCTTCCTGCGCGCGCTGAAGGAGGTGGACTACGACGGCGGTATCGCCATCGAGGTGTTCAACGAGGAATTGAAGGCGATGACGCCCGACGAGGCAGTCGCGAAGGCGAAGCAGGCGTATGATCGGGTGTGGCAGAAGGCGTTTGGATAAACTGGTGGGCCCGGCAGGACTCGAACCTGCAACCAACCAGTTATGAGCCGGCCGCTCTGCCTTTGAGCTACGGGCCCCCTTGCGTGAAGGCACCTATTAGTTTACCAGAGTCATAGGGCACACGCAAGGGGGACCGACAAGCGGCTTTCCAGCATCGTGAGATATCCAGAATTCGTAGTCACTCTTGACAATTGTGCTCGGCTGCCTTAGAATAACGCACGGAGCGACGTTTCTGTCGCAACATTGAGGGAGATGAGTCAGGTATGAGCCGCATCGAGGAGTATGTGGTCTATCTGGAACCATTGTGCGCTAAGCACGGTGTTCCTGTGGAGATGGTGAGAGAACTCATTCAAATCGAGGTGGAGAAAGCCGGCATGCGGAGGCGTCACAATATCTTCGCGCAACTTCGTGAAACTGTGGAGAAATTCGTTGAGCCGGAGGCTGATAGCGATGATTATTGAATACTTCGAGATCGAGAACTTTCGCTGTTACCGACATCCGACAAGGTTTGAATTCTTACCTCCAGACGTCCGTCGAAGAGTGTATCTTATTGGTGGATTGAACGGGCATGGAAAGTCCGCCTTTCAACAAGCCCTGCGAATATGTCTTTTTGGTGTCGAGGGACATCCCCGTGTGATTCAGAACGAAGTCAATCGCAAAAATATTGAAATGGGTAAGAACGACATCCGCCTTGAGCTTAAGTTTCGCGAGGGCGGAAAAACTTACCGCGTCGAGCGTCGTTTCTACGTAACCGGATACCGTGAAC
>CAKZNX010000193.1 GCA_937132045.1 uncultured bacterium | reverse complement strand
GCAGGCGAAGCAATCCCCTGCGGTTTGCGTGGAGCGAAGGAGATTGCTTCGTCGCTTCGCTCCTCGCAATGACACGGTGGTCAGTGTGTCATTGCGAGCCTGCCTTCAGGCAGGCGAAGCAATCCCCTGCGGTTTGCGTGGAGCGAAGGAGATTGCTTCGTCGCTTCGCTCCTCGCAATGACACGGAGAGTTTGGAGGGCGAACCTCCCGGTGAGCCGAAACGCTCGCCCTCCTGGTGATTGCGCGCTACCTGCTCAGCGGGAACCACACCTTCATCGCGCCCGCTCCGCGGTTCGCCCACGCATAGTAGGGAACCCATCGTACCCGACATTCCCGCCACTGCGGCGCTACATAGGCGGACGCGGGCACATACAGCGACTGCTCGGCGCGATTCACGGTGTCTACCAGTGCGGTACCGCTAATCGTCATCACACCGCCAAGCAGAGAGCTGTCGTAAGCCGCATGCAGACCGCTGGTGTCCTGTGGCAGATGCAGGTCCATCAGGTTGGCATCCGGGGCGTCTACCTCTTCCACGCAGTACACCACCGGTCCGCGCATCAGCGCGCCGGAGAAACGATCCTCCTCCACGCGCGGGTTGGCGCGGATGACCTGTACCGGCATCGGCAGGGAGAGGTGTACCGTGTCATCCTCCTGCCAATCGCGCTCCAGTAAGGCATACGAGCCGGGAGCTGCCTCCACCGACTGCCCGTTCACGCGCAGTTCCGCAGAGCCTGCCCAGCCCGGGATGCGAAGCGCCAGCCGATACCTGCCGGGTGAGACGCGCAGGGTGATCTCGCCCGACCACGGGTAATCTGTCTCCACCTGCACCCTCACGGACCGACCATAGGCTGGCGTGCTCTTCAGCTCGCTGGAAGCGTACAGATGCACATACACGGTGGACTCGTCCACGCTGTACAGGTATGCCGGCAGCGAGGCGAGTGTTCGGTGCACATTGGGCGGACAGCAGGCGCAACCAAACCATGCCTGACGTTCGTAGCCGCCACGCGACTCCAGCGGGTTCATGTAGAAGTAGCGCGTACCGTCCAGCGACACACCCGACAGGATGCCGTTGTAGAGAGCGATCTCCATTGCGTCGGCGTAGCGGGCTTCAGGCTGGACGTGCAGAAGCCGCCAGTTCCACATGAAGCCGGCTATCGCTGCGCATGTCTCGGCGTAGGCGCGCAGGTTGGGCAGCTCGTACGGTGCACCGAACGCCTCGCCTTCATAGCGCGCGCCAAGCCCTCCGGTGACGTATACCTTCCGCGTGAACACGTCGTGCCACAGCGCCTGCAGAGTGTCCATCAGCGCGCCTTCGCCGGTCTCGAGATACAGGTCGGTGGCGCCGGCGTAGAGGTACAGCGCCCGCACGGCGTGTCCCACCGCCTCCCTCTGTTCACGGAACGGGGCGTGGTCCAGAAGATATATCGAACCATCCAGCACTGGCGGTTTCCGTCCACGTGCGTCGACCATGCGTGATGCCAGCTCCAGGTAGCGCCGTTCACCCGTCTCGCGGTACAGCTCGATCAGCGCCATCTCTGCCTCAGGGTGCCCACAGGTGCCCCATCTGCCTTCCGGACCGAAGAGCTGGTAAAGCAGGTCGGCGAATCGGCGGGCTACCCCCATCAGTTTCTCCTCGCCGGTTGCACGGTGGTGAGCTACCGCCGCCTGTGTGAGATGTCCGAAGCAGTAGATTTCGTGGGCGTGGTCCAGGTCGGTGAAGCGCAGGGACTTTCGCTCGCCCATGAAGTGGGTGTTCACGTAGCCGTTTTCCTCCTGCGCCGCGGCAATCACGTCCACGAACTCGTCGATCCATGCCTTCAGGGTGCTGTCCTGCGTGCTCGCGTACGCCCAGCAGGCGCTCTCCAGCCACTTGTAGCCGTCCGAGTCGATGTAACGCGGACCCTCTACCTTGCCCGGTCGCTGTCCGCTGACCACGTAGAAGTTCGGAATCGTGTGGCTTTCCCAGAGCTGCTGCCAGCCCGCCGGGATGCCTGCGGTGATGTTGGTGTGGTAACGCTCGGCAAGCAGACCACCCTTCAATGACACTTCACGCGCGCCTGCAGGCTTCAGGCGCGCATAAGGACTCTGTTGTGTTTGCACCACCGGTGCTGATGATTGAGGTGGCATCTATGGTGTTCAGCCTCCTGTGTTGTCAGGGTTCCAGCACCTGTGCTTTCACCAGAAGAACAGCCGACTCCTGCACCTTCAGCCACCGCGAATTGACCACGCTTCGCCGGCACTGGTATACTATCTGCAACTTAGCATCGCTAGAAGGAGTGAGGCAGAGCCATGCAATCGTACACCCTGACGGACGAGCAGATTACCTTCTTCCGCGAGAACGGCTTTGTGCAGATCGACAACGTGCTGACCCCGTACGAGCTCAACGCCCTTCGCGCCGCGGCAGACGATGTGCTCAGCCAGCGTTTCGCCCCGAACGTGGAAACCTCCGCGAACAACCCGGAATACGAGAAGGTCTTCGTGCAGAAGGTGAACCTGTGGCGCATCCATGAGGGCATTCGGCAGTACGTGCTCAGCCCGAAAATCGCCGAGATTGCCCGACAGCTGATCGGGGCGACTGCCGTTCGTCTGTGGCACGACCATCTGCTGACCAAGATGCCCGGCGACAGCAAACCCTCCCCTTGGCACCAGGACCGCCCCTACTGGCCCATGATCGGTTACGACCAGCTGTCGTGCTGGATGGCGCTGGATGATGTGGACGAGCACAATGGTTGCATGCAGTTCATCCCGGGTTCGCATCTGTGGGGGGAGCTGGAACCGATTAATCTGGTGAACCCGCAGGACATTTTCGCCCTTGTGCCCGATAAGGAGCCGAAGCCGCCGTATGTTGCGCGTCTGAAGGCAGGCAGCTGCACCTTCCACCATGGGCTGACCTTCCACTATGCCGGTGCAAACCACACCGACCGCCCACGCCGCGCAATGGTGACCATCTTCATGGCAGACGGCACGGCATACAGCGGCAGACCGCATGTGGTTACGGACGGTCTGGGACTGACGCCAGGCGAGTCTCTGGCGGGAGAGCTGTTTCCGGTACTGGCGAAGGCATTGTAAGGTTAATCGGCACTGGCAGTCGCAACGAGTGGACTGAGCTGGCTGGGCAGGGGACTGGCGGGACCGGAACCGTAGTGTGGAGCGTTCACATAATGCGGAAACTCCCACTCGCCCAGCCCGCGTTTCAACTCGGCACGGATCTCCCACACGGAGCGCCGTTGCGGGGGGATTTGCACAATCTGCGCCGGCGGCGGCATGGTGACCGTCACACTGGGTAGCACCAGCTGCGGCGGTGTCAGCGCCTCGGGGGTGGGGAGCACATAGGCACGCTGAACCACGCCCGGCTGTGGACGTTGTGCAAGGCGCGCGAGAACCACCACCAGCGTGATCACCGCGATGAGGCAGGCACCTGCCATCAGCAGAGTGTCACAAGTCCGGATGGGGCTGGGGGTATCCGATCTGTCTCCTTTCGGCATTGAATCGAGGTCAAACACCATGCGTTCCATCCGGGCTATCTCCTTCCTGCACGCAGTATCCTGTTGCCAGCGCAGAGAATCCAGTTATAGTCTACTGTGTTTGGGATGGATGAATCAACGGTATTGAGCATGAAACCGCAACTGACCGTGTGGACAGCGCCCGCGCTGGGTGGTAAGACGCGCCGGTGCATCCAGACCTGCGTGCAGGCAGGTGCAGGGGTCCGCCTGATACTGCCCTCCGACCTGCAGGCGCAGATGGCACGCGCTATCCTCATGGCGGAAGGGCTATCCGAATCTACCGCTTATCGGATGGTGCAGAGCCTGCACTCCTTTGCGCTGGAGATAGCCGGAACAGAGCGATTTCGCACGGTACCCCTGCATCTGCGTCGCTGGCTGCTGCAGGAGGCGGTGCGCATCGCTGCCCAGCACAGTAGCCTGCTGGCGCGTGCATCGGAGCGAGAGGGAATCCTGACCCTGCTCTCTGCGTGGGTTCGCGAGCTGGCGCGCGAGGGCGTCGCGCCTGATACACTGCACAGGGTCGCTCAGCATTTCCGTGACGATGAGAGGTTAACGGCGCTGGCACAGGTATGGCAGCACTACCGCCAGCTGCTGAAGGTGCGCGGGTGGCATGAGGAGGAAGATGTGTACGCCATCGCCGCGCAGGCGTGGTGCGAGCAGACCACAGACGCTCACCGTCCCCGGCGTGTCGTGCTGGACGGGTTCTCACGCTTCAGCCGTGGCGAGCTCGAACTGCTCCGCGCACTGGCGCAGTCGTCCTGCGAGGTGATCGTGACGCTGTGCTGGGACGAGGGCAGAGACGCCCTGTTCGAAAGCACCACAGCCACCCTGCAGCGGCTGAGTGAATACTTCGAGGTAAGACGCGAGCACGCCGGTTCTGTGGACGCAACCGCAGTTTCTCCGGCGATTGCCCGCGTTGCGGAGCATCTGTTTGGTCCATCCACCAGCCTGC
Organism: uncultured bacterium; assembly: GCA_937132045.1. Lineage (GTDB taxonomy): Bacteria > Armatimonadota > HRBIN16 > HRBIN16 > HRBIN16 > HRBIN16. The sequence goes on along the minus strand of CAKZNX010000193.1, from coordinate 3,665 downwards.
CCGCGAACGGAGTCTCTCCTGAAGTAGAGATATGGGAAGCACCTCACCTGCTGGCGGAGGCAGAGATGATTGCACGTGAAATCGTTCGCCTGCACGCAGAGGGAACGGCGTGGGGCGAAATCGCCGTGCTGTGCCGCGACCTCGCCAGTGTCCTGCCGACTCTGCATGAGGTGCTGGAGCAGTTCGGCGTTCCTGCCCAGAGCTTCGAAATGCGTATGCTGGTCGCGCATCCGCTGGTACGCACGCTGGTGGGCTTCATGCGCCTTCCTGCGGACAGCTATCCGCGCGATGCGGTGGTGGGCTGGTTGAAGAGCGGGTATCTTCCACTGAACGTGCTGGACGCCGACCGTCTGCGCCTGCTGGCGGTGCGTCGCGGTGTTCGATCTGGCGCCGACTCGTGGCTGCACCTTGCGGATGAAATGGAGCGGGAAGGGAGCGCCACAGCACCGTTACTGCGCGGGTTGATCGAGCACACCCAGAACATGGCTCTGGCGGCGAGCGCCGAGCAGTGGCTGAGTGCCTTTCAGGACGCCTTAAGCGCGATGCGCTTCGGCGCACCTGGTGCGCAAACCGACCCGGAAACGGGCGAGGTGCTGTCGCAGGCGATGGAGGTGGCACAGCAGGTAGCCGGTCTGCTGAACAACGAGACAGGCGGTGATGCCGTTCAATGGGCAGAGGCGGTGGTGCAGGCTTGGGCAGTTACCCCGCAGAGACGCTCCTCCTTTGCGCGCAACGCCGTGTGGTTGCTGGAAGCCACCCGCAGCCGCCCGCTTCAGCCACGTGTGGCTTTCGTGATGGGCATGCAGGAGGGGCGTTTTCCTCGCAGGATCAACGAAGATGCCCTCCTGCGCGACGAGGAGCGTCGGTGGCTGAATGCCCAGCTTGGCTGTTGGCTGCCGATGACCACTGACGCCGCTGCAATGGAACGGTTGGTGTTTTATCAGGCGGCGACCTGTGCGAAACGGCGGGTTGTCTTTACCTACTCACGCACGGAGGGTGACCACGACGTACAGCCATCGTTCTACCTGCGCGCCCTGCGTGACCTCTTCCCGGCGGGGACAATCCGTCAGCGCAGCCTTCGGTTGAGCGACATCACCGTTCCCCTCGCAGAGACGCTGGGCGACGACGATGCAGAACGCACCCTGGTGGACTCGGTCTTCGACCGCAATCCGCATACCCGCCGCGCGATGGACGACGCGGAGCGCCAGCGAACCGCCGAAGCGCTATACCGCTGGCTTCAACACATGCCCGAGCGATGTCGGTGGTGGTGGCGCTGGAGGTATCTGCCTTCGCTTCCGCGGCTGAGCACCCCGCAGAGCAAACTCGGCGCGCGCGCCTACTCTGCCACCGAGCTGGAAGACCTGTACCGCTGTCCGTTTCGTCACTTCGTGCGGTGGGACCTGAAGATTCGCCCCGAACACACCCATTACGCCGCCGGGCAGGGAAGATGGCTTCACGCTGCCCTGCACCGCCGACAGCGCCAGCCGGACCGTCCGATTGAGGAGGTGCTGAAGGAGGTGGTGCAGGATTACCCCGTCGACCGCTCCACGGGCGAGCGACACCTGCTGATGCAGCAGGTCGAAGACATGGTGCGCTCGGTGGTGGAGCGTGAGGAGAATGTCTATGCCTCCTTCGGTCTGCAGACCTTCCTGACGGAAGCAACGTTCGGTCCCGCTACCGAAGAGGATGGCGAGCCTGCCGCGGACGTATCTCCGCCCCTGCAGCTTATCCTTCGTAACGGCGAGAGGGTGCCGATTTGCGGACGAATCGACCGCGTGGACATCGCCCCCGATAGCGGTTTTGCCGTTCTGGTAGACTACAAGCGCGACCTTCCAAATAACTGGTTGCAGGTGCTCCAGTCAGGCGAGGACTTCCAAACAGTGCTGTATGTGGCGGCTCTGCGCAAGGTGTGGCAGCTCACGCTGGCAGCGGTGGCACTGGATGGTGCGCTGGATGGCAAACGGTGCCGCATACTCTTCCACGAGCAATCTTCTTCCGACCTGCTCCATCGTCTGAACAGACAGCCGCAGGAAGCCCCCGGCGTGGTTCAGCGCATGACTGGAGAGCGCTGGAAGTCGATTGAGCGCACCACTGCCGCGAAGGTAAGTGACATCCTGAGCCGTTATCTGGAAGGAAACATCCTGCCCACCCTCGGCGACCACTGTACGGTGTGCGAATATCGTGGGCTATGCCGTGTGGAGAAAAGCTCAGCCGGACCAGTGCACGACGGAGAGCCCTACCCCAGTAGTAACCTGTAATCCTTACCAGTTTTCGCCCGTATGTTTGCCGGACACTGCGCAGATTGCCTGTCGTACGGAATAACCTCTGTGAGAACCCTCCTCCCACAGGTAATGTAGTGTCTTCTCTGGTGTCCGCCGCACCAGCGGCGTTGTAATAGGCACAGGCGGTATCGCCTGTGCCATTTGCTTTACAAGAGTGCCTTTTCCAGTGCGGTCTTCAGGTTGCGGATACTCTGGGCGGCAATGCTTTCGGCGCCGTCGGAGTAGTCGAACACCTCCACCGACACGTAGCCGCTGTAGCCGACGTCCTGCAGGGTGCGCAGGATGGGTACGAAATCCACCTCGCCCATGCCGGGTCCCTTCAGGTTCGGGTCGTTGGCGTGGAAGTGGGCGAACCACCCCGCCGACTCGCGGATGATTTCCGGGATATGCCTGCCCTCACTGCTCATCGCCTTCACGTCCAGAATGATGCGGGCGGACGGGCTGTCCAGTGCCTGCACAAAGCGGATGGCATCGGCGGCGCGATTCAGGAAGTCGGTTTCCGCCGGAGAGAGCGATTCGATGCACCAGATGACATCACGCTCTTCTGCCGCCTTTACCGCGGGACGCAGGGTCTCCAGTGCGCGTTCCCACGCCTCTTCCGTGGTGGAGCCCGGCGGCACGCTGCGCTGCTTCGGCGAGCCGAGCACCAGCACTTCGCCGCCCACGTCGGCACAGAAGTGTGCCAGTGCCACGAGATACTGCGCGGTGCGCTGGCGCACTTCCGCGTCGGGAGTGGTCAGGTGCAGTCCAGCAGGTTTTACCAGCAGCCAGTGCAGACCGGCGATATGGATACCCGCTTCCTGCGCCAGCCGGCGGATACTACGGCGTTGCTCCACATCGACGGCTTCCACGCTGTCTGCCAGCGTGAAGGGCGCCAGCTCCACGGCGTGGTAACCCAGCCCGGCGCAGTAGTGAAACACGCGGCTCAGCTCCCAGCCCTCGAACAGCTCGTTGCAGATGGCGAATCGCATGGCAGGCTCACCTCCTGTGGTATTCTATCTGCACATCACCTCGTTTAGCAATACCTGCTAAGGGTGCGTGAAAATCCGTTGCCAGCCACAAATTGACGACTCGAAAGGTGGTAACAAGCTCCTTCACACCTCTCTCCCTGCCTCTCCCCGAAACGGGGAAAGGTTCCAGACTCCCCCTTCCCGCGTCGGGAAGGCGGATGAGGCGATAGGTTTTGTCTTTTTCCGGCAGCCTTACGCCTGCTTGACGCTCAGGCGTGCCTGTTCTATACTGACCACAGCGCGCAATTCGGGGAGGAGAGCATGAAACCGAGCAACCCACAGATACCCTATACGCAGGAGGAGCTGTTCGCCAGGGGGAAACCCAAACAGTACACCGGACGGCAGCTGGATCAGATCGCCTTCCCCATTGGCG
>CAKZNX010000192.1 GCA_937132045.1 uncultured bacterium | reverse complement strand
AGCTGTACGCCTTGCGCTTCCATCCATGCCTGCAGTTCCTCGTCCAGCCTGCCGTTAAGCAGAATGAGTGCATACACGGTAGGTCTGGCGCTGGAGCCGAGTGCGGACAGCTGCGCTCCCCTCTCCCTCGAGAGGCGTGCCATTGCGGGTTGCAGTCGTTCACCCGCCAGCGGCACATAGTCTCCGGTGAGGAAAGCCAGCGCAATCTTTTCGCCCTTGGTGCCAAAGGGCAGTGCAAAGCGTCCGGCTTCCTCCACGCCCGCGTTGCCCAGTGCCAACCCTTACCGAAGGTACGGGGCACCGACAGCGCGGTTCAAATTCGCCTTTTCGGGGCGGGTGTGAGATATCGATGTTTCGTAGACCAGGGGAGGCTGCAGCGCCGTTGTTGCCATCAGCATGTCCAGCGGACTGCCTGGCAGAAAGAGCTTCGTCCCAGACTCCGGAGGGAACTTCTGGTAGTGTTGCGCGGTCACCAGTGTTGAAACACAGAGGAGCAGCACACATATAACCAGCCATCGAGGCAGAAGCCTGATGTATCGAGACCTCATCGCGGATACCTCCTTTTTGGGCTTCTCCCGCTGGCTTACCTGGCACCGGGGGCAAATCAGCAGGCTCGCGCCCTGTAAAGCATCTCGACGCATTTGGCAGAGCGAATCCGCTATACCAAATCTGTATACATGCAAGATTCGTTCCAAATCTCGCGTTTTTCCCAGGAATTTCGAGTTCCCAAAGCAAAAATTGTGAATCCGATTACGAAAACCTGTATCATGCCAGCAACCCTGAGATACCAGACAGTGTTGAACCCTGAACGCAACTCCCTGCGGAGCCAGAAGAGGAGTTCCGCTACCTTCAGAGAGAAGCTCGAACTGGATGCAGGAGGTTATCGCGGTATGCTGGTCTACGTCTGCTTCGCCTATCCAGATGAGTGGGCAAACACTGTGCAACACTGGACGCAGAGTGCTCTGCGCTTCGAGGAAGCCAGCGGGGGCAGATGGTGTTTGCCGGTGCCTTTTACCCGATTCGATGCTGATTTCGTGCGCAAAGTGCAACCAGAGGTGCTGATCCTCAGCGGGTTTGGACGCTCCTTTCAGGACTTCGAAGTCCGTGACTTCTACCCAGTTGCTGAGGTGGTAGAGACCTTCACCCAGATTCCGGTTCTGGCTATCTGTGGCAGCCACCAGCTGTTAGGGTTTCTTTTTAGTGGCACTCTGCGCCAGGCAGACAGGCTGTACGACGAACCCATGCGTCTGCGGAAGTCCGGTGAGCCGATCATCAACCCGGACTACCAGCCGGACTACTTCATGGAGCGTGGTTTCTATGAGCTGAGTCTGCATGAGCCGGATAGCCTTTTTGAGGGCTGCGGCTCGCCGTCCATCCTGTACGAGTCGCACTACTGCGAGGTCAAGAAATTGCCTCCGGGCTTCAAACTGCTGGCGTCCACTCCGGAGTGCCGTATTCAGGCGATGCGCCATGTGCATCGCCCGATCGTCAGCGTGCAGTTCCACCCGGAGCTGTATACCGACCGTTTTCCGGACGGCAGGCGTTTCCTGCAGAACTTCTTTCAGGAGATGCTAAAGTAGGGAGCGAGGAGGGCAGGCGAGATGACGCGCCGAGCGTGGGTAGGCGCTATCCGCTGGGATGCATGGCACGGCGAGTTGAGCGAGGTGGGCAGGGCGGTGGAGAAAACCCTTGCGCCACCCCAGTACCGCTTCCGGCTGCCCTGGTTTGCACGAGCGCAGGCGGACGGCACCGTCAACATCCGCGGCGACTTACGCGGGGTTCTGGAGGCTGAGATCGACTATGCGAAGCAGGCGGGGCTGGACTACTGGGCGTTTGTGACCTACCCGGAGGAGCATCCGCTGTCTCTGCCTTTGCGCCGATTCGCGGAGATGTCGCCGACGCATGGTTTAAGATTCTGCAACATCGTGGAGTGGGAACGGTTCGGCGGTCCGGATCGATACTATCGGATGGTGCGGCGCCTGGTGGGCTACTTCGGTCTATCGCACTACCAGCGAGTGCTCAGTGGTCGTCCGCTTCTGTATCTTCTGGCGCATGAGAGCCGCTGGATATCTCAGCAGTGGCGTTCCATCGAGGCGTTTCGGAGGGCCGTGGACTCTCTGCGTGCAGTGTCTGTGCGTGCGGGGACTGGTGACCCTTACGTTGCTGTGATGCACTTCGCACCGCAGACCGCCGAACAGGTGCGCCAGGCGATTGGTGCGGATGCGGTGTCCGCGTATGCGCTGGCTGGAGGTAGCAGGGAAGGCGCACCCTTTGCGCAGGCAATGGAAGAGATGCGCAGGCTGTGGGAGGGGATGGTGCGTGTGGGAGCAGCGATCCCGCTCGTGTCGTGGGGATGGGACCCGCGCCCTCGCGTGGACAACCCGGTGCCCTGGCACCAGCCCGGACCGGAGCATTTCACCACCTTCACTCCCGAGCAGTGCGCGACTGCGCTGAAAGAGGCGCTGGACTTTGTGCGTGCGAATCGTGAACGCTGTGAGGCGAACACGGTCATCGCCTACGCCTGGAACGAGCACGACGAGGGCGGCTGGCTATGCCCCACGTTGGGCTCCAACGGCAAAACCGACGCACGGCGTGTGCAGGCGATCGGACGCCTCCTCAGCCGATACCCTTAGCGCAGGTCGGCAGGGAAACCGTCGCTGTATGCCCAACATTGGCTTCACAGGAGGGATAGACAGTATGGAACGTGAAGCCCTGCAACGCTGGATAGAAGAGCATACCGACGAGATGATAGCCGACCTTCGTGAGCTCCTGCAGTGTCAGAGTGTCAAGAGTGACCCCATGCCCCGGGCACCTTTCGGTCTGGGCGTGCGGGCAGCCTTCGACAAGATGCTGGCATTCGGCGAGCGATACGGTTTCCGCGCGAAGGACACTGACGGCTACGCTCTGCACCTCGATCTGGGCGAGGGCGAGGAGATCGTGGCGACGCTGAGTCACGTGGACGTAGTGCCGCCGGGCAACGGCTGGAGCGTGCCGCCTTTTGATGGGGTCGTGCAGGACGGCTATGTGATCGCGCGTGGTGCTCAGGACGACAAAGGACCCACCATCGCTGTTCTCTATGCTGCCCGGGCGATAGCGGAGCTCGGCTTGCCCATCCGCAGGCGTATCCGCCTGATTATCGGTGGAGATGAGGAGAGCGGATGGGAGTGCATGAAACACTATTTCCAGCACGAGCCTGAGCGACCGGTCTGCGGTTTCACTCCCGATGGAGGGTGGCCCCTTATCTACGGTGAGAAGGGTATCGTGAATCTGCAGCTGGTGAAGGCTGTGCCGCCTCTGGAGCATCTTCCACGCGTCGAGTGGGCGCGAGGCGGTGAGCGCCCGAACATGGTCCCCGACCTTGCGGAGGCTTTCATCCGGGCAGATGAGGGAGATATTGGGCGAATTCAAATGGCGCTGGTGGGGATGGAGGACATCATCACCACCTCGGAGGATCACGGCGTACACCTCTCGGCGCGAGGCAAGTCTGCCCACGGTAGCTCGCCTCAGGAGGGTGTGAACGCGGTGGCAAAACTGCTGAATGCTCTCCGACAGCTGGCCCTGCCCGATAACGAGGTGTGGCTGGACGCCGTATATCGGTGGGCGGAGTGCACTGATGGCTCTACACTCGGCATCAATCACGCCGACGAAGTATCCGGCGCACTGACCAGCAACCTTGGTGTGTTCAGTTATGACGGTTCTCGGGTGCAATGCGTGGTGAACGTTCGCTACCCGGTGACGTGGAAGCTGGAAGCCCTTCTCGAGAGGCTAAGAACCTCCATTGAGCCTGAGGGGTTCACCCTGATGAGTCACTTTGGCATCGCTCCGCTGTATGTTCCGCTGGAAACACCCTTCCTGCAAACCATCCTGCGCGTCTACCGCGAGGAGACCGGAGACGAAAGTCCTCCCAGGACCATGGGTGGGGGAACCTACGCCCGCGCCACGCCGAATATCGTGGCAATAGGCACCGGGTTCGACGGCGATGGCGCGGCGCACGAGCCTGATGAGCGCATCGCCATCAGCAGCCTGCAGAAGATTTCCCTCATCTACGCGCGGATATTGCACGAACTGGCGCAATAGCGAGGTATGGGACGATGCGAGCAGTCTGTCTGACGGGATTACAGCGCGTGGAGTGCTTATCCGTGCCCGAACCGGAGTTGAGGCCGGGCGAAGCGCTGGTCCGGGTGAGACAGGTGGGCATCTGCGGTTCTGACCTGCACCTGTTTCGGGATGGGGCGATCGGCGAGGCGCGAGCTACTTTGCCCTTTGTGGTGGGTCATGAGGCAATGGGTGCTGTGGAGGCGGTGGCTTCGCCAGAGCACGAGCACATGGTGGGCAAGCGGGTCGCCATCGAGCCTGCCATCCCGTGCCTGCAATGCGAGTTCTGTCTGCGTGGAGACCTGAACCTGTGCCCGAACCACCATTTCCTGGGTTTGCCGCCGCGCGCTGGTGCGATGCAGGAGTTGATTGTCCATCCTGCGCACCTTCTGGAGCGGGTTCCTGATGCGCTCGACGATGCGGAAGCGGTACTTCTGGAACCGCTGGCAATCGCCGTGCATGCTGTGGACCTGGGCAAGGTGCTGACGGGCAGGTCGGCAGCGGTGCTGGGGTGTGGAACGATCGGACTGAGCGTGCTGATGATACTGGCGCAGATGGGCGTTTATCCTATTCTCTGCACCGACCTGCTGGAATGGCGTCTGCAGACGGCGCAGGAGCTGGGCGCAACCACGACAGTGAACGCCTCAACCCAGGACGTGGTTGAAGAGGCGCGACGCCTTCATGGCGGAAGGGGTTTCGATTACGTGTTCGAGTGCGCCGGCGTGGACGAAACCCAGTGGCAGGTGGCGCAAATCGCCGCGCCCGGTGCGAAATGCATGATTGTCGGAACCAATCCGGACGGACACGTCCGTCTGGAGGGATCTGCCGCGCGCCGCAAGGGATTGACCATCTTCATGGTGCGACGCTCGCGTTTGACGTTGAGACGGGCGATGCAACTGGCTGTTCTCGGCAGAGCACCCCTATCCCGGCTGGCTACCCATGTGTTCCCTAAGGAAGAGTGTCAGCGGGCGTTTGAGACGTCCGCAGAGTACCGCGACAGGGTCATCAAGGCATTTGTGCAGATGCGATAGATAGTCAGGGGGGCTGTTAGGTCGGGCTGAGTGTGCGTTCAGGACGAGTTCCAGGTATAATATAGGTATAGGAGTTAAGCATATGCCCTTCACTGTTGAAGACCTGAAAGACTTGCTCGAGATACTGCGCCAGCGCCCGGATTGGCGCGCGGAGGTGCTGAGCGTTCTGCTCGGCGAGGAGTTTCTGTCCCTGCCCCAGCAGATGCAGGAGCTCGTTGCTGCACAGCGCCGCACAGATGAACATCTGGCGGCTCTAAGCGCGGAGGTTCTTGCCCTGGCGGAGGCACAGCGTCGCACGGACGAGACGGTGGCGCGTTTGAGCCAGCGTGTGGAGGAGTTGGCGGAGGC
>CAKZNX010000191.1 GCA_937132045.1 uncultured bacterium | reverse complement strand
CTGCTGACGCCTTCCTTGCGGCTCTCCAGAGCAGCCTGGTAGTTCACCTGTGCCGCCTCCAGCGCCTTGCGCGCCGCGTTCAGACGCTCCTGCGCCTCACTGCGAGTTAGATACGCCTGTTCCACATCGAGGCGCACGGTCAACTTCAGCTGCTCCAGCTGCTGTACCGAACTATCGTGTGCCGCACGGGATTCACGTACCGCTGCCCGCGCGGCACCCGCGTCGAATAAAGGGTACGACGCCACCACGGTGAAACTGCGGGAGTCGCCCGGGTCGGGGTTGAACCGCCGTCCGTACGAGAAGTCGCTCTGTATCTGTATGGTCGACTGTATCTCGGCCAGGCGGAGACTCAGACGCTGGATTTCGCTGCTCACTCGCTGGCGCTGAAAGTCGGGTCTCTGAGTCAACGCCTGTTGAAGATACGTATCCAGCGGGTCGAGCGGCGGCAGCTGTTCAGCTTCCCGGTCGCCAACCTCAGCCACCTGCAGAGACACCTCCTGTCCCAGACCGAGCTCGTTGCGCAGACTCGCCTCCGCCAGTCGCACCTGATTGCGTGCCTGAATCAGCGACACCTGTGCGTTTGCCAGCTCCGCTTCTGCCTGCAGCACATCCTTCTGTGCCGCCACGCCCACCTCTACCTGCGCCTTCACCACATCCAGCGTCTGTTGCGCGCGCTGTACACTCGCTTCCGCGACGCGCTGCAGGGCTATCCGGCGCAGCAGCTCGTAGTAGGCGGTGGTGACGCTCAGCACCTTTTGCTGCACCGCGTCACGGTATGCCTGCTCTGCAGACTCCACCGACCGCCGCGCCTGCGCCGCCGAAATCTCTCGTTGCCCCGAGTCGAAAACTGTCTGGCGCAAAGCCACCTCGGTGCGTGTCTCCTCCACGCTACCCACACGCGTGCCAAAGCCGGGCAACTGCGTGCGCGTTTGCTGATTGACGTAAGTTGCTGTTGGACTCAGCGTTGGAAAGTAGCGTGCTTCTGCCTGAACACGTCTCGCTCGTGCCTGCTCGAGCTGGTTTTTCGCAATCGCCACGGAAGGATGCTTCTGCAACGCGATCCGTATGGCATCTTTCAAAGTCAACGGCTGGGGCACCTGCGCACCGTCCTGCGCCCATGCGGTTGCCGCCAGCACGACCACACACAACCACATCGTTCGCTTGAGCATTACCCGTTTTGTTCCTTTCACCTCGCAGGTTCGTTGAAAACCGTTATAACTGACGCGGGCAAGCGGAAGTCGGTTGCGGTGGAATCCCTTCGGTTTGACGCCGCGCCTTAAACACCCTATAATACGCACACGTTACGCGAAAAGGGTGCAGGCAGGTATGAAGCTGAAGGAGGACTTTCGTGTCACCGCAGAGCCTGCCCCGGAGTGGGAGAGGCTGTTTCGGCGAGAGCAGGGCTGGATTGGGTCGGACTGCGCGTACACCGTGCCCTTGCCCGGCGAGCGTACGCTGTGGCTGTTCGGCGACACCTATTTTGGCGAGGCGCGAGAGGGCAGGCGGGTGAACGCCAGGCTGGTGATGGGCAACTCGATAGCCATCCAGCACGGCAGGTCGCCAGGCAACGCCCGTATGGAGTTCCTCTTCGGCAAGTCGGGCGACGATAGACCCGTTGCGTTCATCTCGCCGCGTACCACCAGGGGCTGGTTCTGGTTCGGGCATGGTATCACACACGGCAACAGGCTGTGGCTCTTCCTCACCCACATTGTGCCCACGGGTGAGCCGGGGGTATTCGGGTTCCGCAGTGAGTCGAGCTGGCTTGCTGAAATACCGGACTGTCGTGCGCATCCCTCGCAGTGGCGCCTCAATCTGCACCGGCTTCCGTTTTACCACCATTCGGGAGCACGCCTGCTCTCGTTCGGCAGCGCAGTGTGGAGTGACGGGGAATGGACCACCATTTATGGCACACACGATGACCGATCGCACACTCCGTTGAAACGCGGGCTAACCGTGGCGCGAACCCCCGGAGGCAAACTGAGCCAATTCACGCAGTGGCAGTTCTGGGTGGATGGACGGTGGAGCGCTAATTGGCGAGAAAGCGCCAGCGTCGGCGAGGAGATCGGTTCAGAGTTCAGCGTAAGTTACGTGCCCTGCCTCCGGCAATGGGCGCTGGTGTACTCTCCTGCTACCCTCGCCCCAGAGATTCGCCTCCGGCTGGGCACATCGCCGTGCGGACCCTGGAGCGACCCCCAAACTGTATACACCTGCCCCGATGCGAAAGCAGGACGGCACGTTTTCTGCTACGCAGCCAAGGCGCACCCCGACCTCTCCGGTGCGGATGACCTGCTGGTTACCTATGCGACCAACTCGTTCGAGATGAGCGAAGTGCTGAACGACACCAGTCTGTACGTGCCCCGTTTCGTGCGCCTGCGGTTTTCAGACGGAAGAAGGTGAGGCGGTGCCGGTGCTGAGCTTCCGAAAGTCGTGGAACCGATGGAACGTCAGGAAGTTCGCGTCATGCTGGTTGTGGGCACCGCCCAGTCCATCATCGTATGCCGTGCGCGAGACGGCGATCAGGTCGTCGTCGTCGAAGTGCCAGTCCACATACTGGAAGGCGTGTTTGTCCGGGTCGGGGTGGTATAGCAGCACAGCGCGTACCTCCCACCGCTTCAGGTCACGCGAACAGGTGAGAGCCAGCGTGTTGCGCGCACGCTCCACCGGATATGCGTGATGTCGCTCGGGCACGTAGTTCGTCGGCGACCGTTACATCTGCAACACAGGGTCGTACCGGATGGTGAACTTCTTGCAGCCGCCGGGAAAGTGGATAAAGCCGTTCTCCGGGTCGAAGGTTGCCCTCGTGCCGTCTGCGCTGACCTCCACAATCGCTGCCCTCTCGGGATGCTCCCGGTGGTCCACCCGCAGGATGTTGACCAGCCGTCCGTCTGGCGCAACGACCGCATTGCCCTCCAGCCACCCGCCGAACTTCTTACCCAGCCATTGCGCTCTGCGAGCGAGGCGGTTGGTACAGGTCCAGCTGTCCGCTTTTAGCAGGTCGCTGTGGACGGGGGCAGACATCATGAATGTGCGAAAATGTTTCGCCCAGCCTCCCCCGCCCATCGTATCCTCCATCGCGCGCCAGATTCGCCCGCGATGCACCACCACCGGCACGGGAGCGCAGTGGTAACGGGCGCCATCCAGCAGAAGCCCGCTCTTCCGGTCGCGTGGCTCGGTCCATGTTCTGCCTCCGTCGGTGGAGCGGCGAATGACTGTGTATCCTTCCTGCCGACTGGTGCCCATCAGGTACAGGTGTCCTTCGTGTACGAAGATGGTGGACCAGAACTGTCCCCCGATATGGGCAATCTGCCTCCACGACCTGCCCCTGTCTGTGGACAGGAAGACGAGCGTGCGGTCCTCGCCGGTGCCCGGTCCAAACAGGTCATGCGACGCCACGTATTTGCCGTCCGGCAGCACTGCAAGGCTGGGCGAGCCAATATACTGCTGTGAGCTCGCCGGAGAGTGGCTGATGACCGTGCCGGGCACGCTTGTCCTGTCCACCTATCCTTCCTCCAGCACCATCATCTGATGTCCGCGCACCTCCGGCACGGTCAGGCGAACGTACTCACCCTGCACCTCGAAGGGCAGGTCGGTGCGTTGTGGAGCCAGGTACGCACGTTTCGGCGGTTTGGTGCGCAGGCGCAGTTCAACGTGGTACAGAGGTATCACGTCCTCCAGATAGTCTGCTCCCAGCACGCGCTTTTCAGGAATGTAGTGCAGAAGGTACACCACCGAGCGGCTCTGCGCAGGTTGGCGGTTCCAGGTTACCTGCAGGCTGCTGGGTGCATCGGTTTGCACCAGCGGGTTCGGCAAGAGCAGTTTCAGCGCGTTCAGCACCGCCTGCTTGTAGAAGAGCATACCTACCTGCGCAAAGGTGCTGAAGACGGGATGCGCGAAGTAGACCACCCGTCCCAGCTTCAGCACAGCAGGGTGCTCCGAAGGACGAGCAGGCGGCGTGTGCGCGTGGCTGCAGAAGTGCTGATAGGTTCGCTCGAAATAGGGTTCCCACACCTCAGCCAGCACCTCAGCACCATCGCCGGGAACAACCTGCACGCCACGCTGATACATCACATACTGTGCATCGGCAATCCCTTCCGCCAGCGCACCCAGCGGTCGCACGAAGTCGGGCGAGAAGGGAAGGTCTCCCATATACTTTCCGGGCATTGTGCGCAGAGCGAAGCCCGAACCATCCGTGCCGAGACCAGAACTGCCCGTGCACAGCAGCGCCCCGCCCGCGTCGAGATACGACTGCACCTTGTCCGCCAACGTGTCGTCCATCACTACCTCATCGGGGAGCACCACCACGCGGTATCGGCTCCAGTCGGTTTCGCCGTCGATAAAGTCGAACTGATGCCTGCCCTCCTGCAGGATGCGGTACGCTCCCAGGTTTGCAGAGGGTACCCGCATGTGCTGAGGCTGCAATGCCTCCACGTTGAACACGCCCACCTCGGTAATCGGCTCGGCGTCCGCGCACCATTCCTCCCGTTCCTCCACCATGGCGTACACTCTGCCAATGGGGTCGTAGGTTGCGGGGTCCAGTTTACCGGTGGGGTGCAGCTGGTCGCCCACACTGCATTTCGCTCCCAGTGCCAGCATCTGCAGGCACTCATACTCCAGAGCTGCCTGCGGTTTGTAGCTGTTGAAATGCCCCCAGGACACGGCGAACTTGCCCGTCATGCCCAAACAGTCCAGCCCCAGTGTGCGGGCATAGCGCATGGTGATGGGGAAGTGGGCATATCCCCAGCCTCCCGAGGGCAGGGATTCCAGCTCGAGGTGCGTGTAGGTGTGCAGGCTGGGGCGGATACGCGGATTGACGTGTCCGGAATTGAAGAAGATGGTGCAATGCTTGTTGCGCTGGCGCACGGTACAAGACAAACGCTCCTTCGTGCGGTTCACCAGCAGCTCGCGCATGGCGTTCTGCGCCTTCGGGTCGGCGGGGTCCCAGCCCTGCTTCTCGAACTCTTCGAGTGCCCACACGCTGAACACTTCGTTCTGGAAGATGATGTCGAAGAAAATGCCGTCGACCTCGTCGTCAAAGCGCTCCAGCACCTCATCGGTCTGCTCGACCACGTAGTCGATGTAAGGCGATGCGAAGCAGTGTTTATGCCAGCCGGGCTGCAGGGGCGGCGGTCCTACCCTCTTACCGCTGGCATCCACCTCCAGCCATTCGGGATGGTGCTTCGCCATGTACTCGTCCCAGCCAACGGTGATATAGATGGGACAGCGGATGTCGTGCTTGTGGCAGGCTTCGATCTGCAGAGCCAGAAGGTCGCAGGTGAGGTGCGGGTGCTTCGCCGGGAAGCGGGTTTCGTGGTAAATCATTCCGTGGTGACAGCGACTGAACAGTGTCACCGAATTCACATGTGCTCGCTTCAGCGTCTCTGCGAACTCCTCCGGGTTGAATTCGGAGCCGATGCCGGGTATCTTCTCGGAAGTGTGAAAGTCCAGATGAACCTGTCGGAAACGCAGTGTGTGCATCTTTCCTCTCCTCGTGCAGATGGCTGACACTAAATTGGACGTTCGAACCGGGAACGCCTGCCTCGGATGCTGGCGTGCTGACCGCACCTTCGGCTGGTGCGCCGGTATCGATTTTCATGAGTTTTCTCGGGTTTGTGCTTCTACCCTGCCTTTTGGCACGAAACTTGCACTATATGGATATTTGGGACGCAGGCAACAGGAATACCACGGTTCTCTCACGGTATCCGACGCGATAGCCCCCTGTCGTCGAGCATCCTGCGCACGGCTTTCCTGAACCACCTGTTTCGCAACCCTTTGCTGACACGTGCGATGTCCCTACCTTTAGTGTTGGGTGATGCAGATGGTGAATACCGAGCATTGGGTGTGTGCCGCAAGGCTATGTCTGCGTCGCGTTGCGGCGTGGCGTGCGCCTCCTAACTGGTCGCGTTCCGACTGGATGGAGGAGATGCGGGCGGAGGCAGATCTGGCGAGCTGGCGAGCTTTCGAGGAGTGTGCTTCAGGTGACTTGCGGTGGCGTTTCTGGTGTGCCTATCAGCACGCAGTCAATGCCTGTCTGCAGCGATATCGACAGGAGTGGCGTTACGCGCGGCACTGTGCCGGCTGTGCTGAGATGTGTACGTCTCCGAGCCCGTACCACGATGTTCGTCTGGCGCTTGCCATCTTGTCGCCGGCGGAACAGCGTTTGCTGCGCGGAATCTTCTGGGAGAGGCTGACGGAGACCGACATTGCCCACGAGGAGGGCGTCTCCGTGCAGGCAATCAGCAAGCGCAAAAAAGAGGCTCTGCGGCGGTTGAGGGAGCTTTTGGAGTAGAGTGCTGGCTGGACAGGCTCCACGCCTGTCCAGCCGTACTGCCCTGCCTATGATTGGAGCCTCCTCTTCGTCTGTGTTTGTCTTGACCTTCCACACCCAGTCATCCCATGACACTTGTTTGGGTGGCGCCGGGTATTCATAGCCAAACGAGTAATCCACTCCGCTGACCAGCCAGGTGGTGGGGTCGTACGGATTGGTAGAGTACCACTCCATCCATCCACCAAGGATGCGCACATCCCAACCGGCTTTAGGCACCTGGATATTCTTGTAGTTCCCAAGGTTCGGGTCGGGAACCTCGTGCCGAACTTTCCAGATACCGTATTTGACGTCATCGTCGGTGCGGTAGATGGAGGTGGTCAGCTCGTATTCGTATCTGCCCCCACGGTACCGGCTCTTCAGCACGTCGGTGCTCATTCCGTGGTTGTTCAGGTACAGGAAGAGCAGGTCGTTGTCCTCGTAGGGCAGTAGGTCCACGACCGCGCTTAAGAGATTGGCTCTGGTGGCGGGTCCTCGTATGAAAATCTCTGGGCTTTGCTGGCTACCATCACCGAAGTAGCTCTCGATGGCAGAACGAGGCCAGGGCCAGGTTGGTCTTTCCCTCAGCGCGTGCCACGCTGTGCTGATGTCCTTCCAGAAGGATTCATTCATCGCAGGATTTTCGTCACCAGCACTGAATAGCAGCGCCTGATATCCTCGGTCCCAATCCAGATTCCTTGTCCCCAGACCTCCCGAAGCTTCCTGAGGGGTCTGCCACCGCACTACAGCGTTCTTCGCCGTCTCATACGACTCATGAAGTGTTGCCGTCTTGCTCGCGTTCATGAACCTCTGCCCGAAAGCAACAGGCTCAGTCCATGAGTACTCATCCCAATCACATGCCGTAGCGATGTAGAGATTGCCCAGTCGGGACAGTTCGTTCACAAACCCACCGCTGTGACAGAAATCCATAACTGCCACCACGGCTCCCTGACGGTTCGGATTATCCAGCCTCTCAGCCAGCTCGTAGTCCCACACCAGACCTCTTGCACCGTAGTCCTGTGTGACGATGGCGGCGGGAAGCCGGTCGTACGGAGTGGGAACAGCCCAGATGCCGTTGCCAGCGAGAAAGACAACGACATACGCCCCCCACACTGCGCGCTGTGCAGAGCGGGTCATCGCAAACCCTCCTTTCGGGAGAGGGCAATCGGTTCGCCCGTTCCCATAATAAACAATGCTTCCAGACCGACTGCTTTCAACCGCCACCGCACAAATATCGCACTCTACCTTGTGTTGCATGTTTCGCTTCCTGTTCAACGGTGACCCTGACAAATTTGTCTGTCTTTCCAGTCTTCTCACATAAGTTGCTTGACAAATGAATTCCCTTGATCTACAATGAAGCCATTCACAACGCTAGCCTGATTACTTAAGAAAGGGGTGGGTATTGTGTCTTGGCGGTTCGTCTCCCGTTTTACCTGCGTCATCGCATTCGCTGTGCCGTGGTTCACGGGCGGTGGGGCTCTTTACGCCCAGGGACCTCCGGACATTGTGTGGATGACGCGCCATCACACCACGTGGGTGAATGCCCTCAGTTTTACGGCGGACGGTGGGATGCTGGCGACCGGTGGCGAGGATGCACGGGCAAAAGTGTGGCGCGCATCCGACGGCGCCCTTCTACGCGACTTCAGTACGGGCATTGCAGTGCGTGGACTGTCCATCGCCCCGAATGGCAGCACCGTGACCACCGTGCTCTTCGAGCGTACCGTGCAGTTCTGGAGTGTGACGGAAGGGAACCTGATTGCCAGTTTTCTCGGACACAGCGCCTACATGTATGCCGCGCGCTATCTGCCGGACGGCAGTCTGGTGGCAACCGGCGGCACCGACGGGCTGATCAAGTTCTGGCGCATCCCGGACAACACCCCTGTCAGGACCATCAGCGGTCCGGAATGGATACGATGCATTGCCTTCTCGCCTGATGGCAGTCTGGTTGCCTCCGGCGGGCAGAACGGAGGAATCCGCATCTGGAGACTGTCGGATGGAGCGCTGTTGCGCACCATGACGGGGCACACGAGTGGTATCACAGCGGTGGATTTCTCTCCCGATGGTACCATGCTCGCCTCATCCAGTTTCGATAACACAGTGCGGTTGTGGCGAGTGTCGGATGGGGCACTCCTGCGCACCATCACGGGGCACACCAACTGGGTGTATGGAGTCGCTTTCTCGCCGGATGGGGAGACTCTGGTATCTGGTGGACGAGATAGCACGGTGCGCCTGTGGCGCGTATCGGACGGTTCACAGCTGGCACGCTACGGTCAGGAGACCAGCGCGGTGGTGTATTCGGTTGCCTTCTCTCCCGATGGCGAGACCTTTGCGTATGGCGGCTCGGATGGGCGAGTGGTGGTGGCGCGAAACCCCTTTGCCATGCCCAGAGTCAGCGGCACGCTCACGCTGAGGGATTTCAACGGTGCTCTGCCCGCCTCGGTGGTGTTTGAATTGCGTGAACCGGGACAGACCGTGCCCTTCCACACTGTAAGCGTTGCTGTGGGGGCGGGCGGAGCGTTCCGTCTCACTGCACCGCGACGTGGCGCTTTCGACCTCTCGGTGAAAGTGAGCCACTGGCTCCGGCGCACCGTGTCGGTAGATACCTCAGCGGGCAGTGTCAGCGGACTGTCTCTGGAGCTGATCAACGGCGACGTGGACGGCGACAACGAGGTGACGCTGTTCGACTTCGGGGCACTTGTCACCGCGTTCGGCTCCATGCCTGGCGACGGCAACTGGAATGCGGATGCAGACCTGGACGGGGACGAAGAGGTCACCCTGTTCGACTTCGGTATCCTCGTGCAGAACTTCGGTGCACTGGGGGATGAGTGAGCCTCATCAGCCTTCCCGCTTAGGCGCTTGCGCTTTGTCCACAAGGCACCCGCCGTGAAGCGGGTGCTTTTCCATGTGGCACGCTTCCTTATATCGCCGAGACCGCCAGCACGCTGATGGCAAACAGTGTCAGGAGCAGGATGCCATCGGCGGCGGTGCGCAGATGCGCGGGAAACAGCCCGCGCCAGCCCATCGCGAATGCCAGCACGACAGGCGCCAGCGCAGGATACAGGTAGCGTCCCTGTGTCTGAAAGTAGGTGAGGATGAACCGCACGAACGCAGCCAGCACCAGCACGAACAGCACGCCTGCCACTGCCCACCAGCGAAGCGCGCCTTCCGAGAAGTCTTCTCGTTCACGCCACAGGCTGAGTACGAAACCGAGCAAGGTCAGCAGATGCCAGACACCCAGCACGGCGTACACGCGGTCGGGCAGGAAGTTCGGGATGCCTTTCTCGGCGGTGCGGGCAGTGCCGTAGGCGAACCAGAACGAACGGTACGTCCAGTCCGCTACCTGCTGCAGGTATTCGGTCATGCTCACGCCGGCTTTGAGGAACTGTTCGGCGCGGGCGGTGCCGGCGAAGGTGCGCTCGAAGGCGCGCAGAAGCAGGGGGTCATCGTAGAGCTGCATGTTGCGCACGAACCAGGGGAACATCATCGCCAGCGCCAGCCCCACGCTCACCAGCATCCCCAGCCACACCTTGGTTCCGCGCGTACGGGAAACCATCAGCCAGCCCACCGCCATCGTCGGCACCAGCAGGAGAGCGGTTACTTTGGTCAGACCCGCCAGCCCCGCCCACAGCCCCATGCGCATCGCAATCCAGCGCGACGGTTTGGTCTGTGTGTAGAGCAGGGCGAACTCCATCAGCACCAGGGCGAACAGCAGATTGGTCAGCGAGTCGTTGTTCACCGCCGAGCATATCGCCACGTGCATCGGCAGGAGCGCTGCAACCCCTGCCGACACCAGCGCCACGGCAGGCACGTCGGGCATCAGCAGGAGACCGATGCGGTACACGGTCAGTATCAGCAACACGCCGAAAAGCATGGAGAGCAGGCGCACTGCCCGAGCAGGCTCTGGCAACAACCCCTGGGCGACCTTCCAGACCAGCGCGGAGAGGGTGTAGTAAAGGGGAGGCTGATGCGCTTCGTAACCCGCGCCGCCGTAGCCCTCGAAACGGGGGAGTCTGCCCTGCTCTGCCACGTAGCGCACGTAGGAGATGTGTGCCCCTTCATCGGGGGTGTGGAAGTAACCGTTGTTGCCGACGGGGGTGCGAAAGTTGAAGGTGAGGCTCAGAACCACAAACACCGCCACAACCGCCCACAGCAGAGCGGGCGACAGCGCCTGCAGTGGATCCTCTGCTGCCTTCGGTTTCGCGCGCCGTCTACGAGCCACGGTTACAGCTCCACGACCTGAGCGGTCTCCATGCCGTCCAGCGCACGGATTTCCGCCAGCAGGGAAGCGTCGATGGGGTCGTCCACCATCAGCACCATCAACGCTTTGCCACCCACCTTCTCACGTCCGAGGTGCATCCCGGCGATGTTCACCTTTCGGCTGCCCAGCAGAGTTCCCACCCGCCCGATCACACCTGGCTTGTCGGTGTGGCTGGTGAAGAGCATGATGCCCTGCGGTATCACGTCCACGCGGTATCCATCCACATACACGATTCGGGCGTCGCTCTTCCCAAACACGGTGCCTGCTACCTCGTGCCTCTCGCCAGGGGATGTTTGTGCCGAGACAGTGATCAGCGAAGGATATAACTCGTGTGCCTCGGTCTGCTGAGCGAGGCTCTGGGTCACGTGCATGCCGCGGCTCTGCGCAATCAGCAGGGCGTTTACCGGGTTCACCGGCTCGCTGAGCACCGGCTGCAGGATGCCTGTGACCACAGCGCGGGTCAGGATGTCCGTCGGCTGGTCGGCGAAGTCGGGACTGAAGCGCACCTCCAACTTGACCACTGGACCGCGGGCCAGCTGCGCGTGCAGTTTACCGATTTTCTCCGCCAGCATGAGGTACGGTGCGACGCGCTGAAGCACCTCGGGGTCAATGGGAGGCAGGTTCACCGCACTGCGCGCCGGTCCGCCCCTCAGCACCGATACCACCTGTTCTGCCACGTCCAATGCCACGTTCACCTGCGCCTCCGTCGTGGACGCACCCAGATGCGGGGTCACCACACACTCTTCCAGCGCCAGCAGGGGGTTATCGGGTGAAGGTGGCTCCTTGCTGAACACGTCCACTGCGGCTCCTGCCAGCTTGCCGGAGCGTATGGCATCTGCCAGCGCCTGCTCGTCCACGATACCGCCACGTGCGCAGTTGATCAGTCGGGCGCCGTCCTTCATGCGGGCGATGCGCTCGGCGTTGATCAGGTTGCGCGTTTGCTCGTTGAGTGGGGTATGGATGGTCACGAAGTCGCTCTGCATCAGCAGGCTGTCAAGGTCGGTGAGGGTGACCCCAATGCGCTCCGCCACTTCCGCGGGCGTGAAGGGGTCGTAAGCCACCACGTTCATGCCCAGCCCCTTTGCCCGTCGCGCGACCTCTCGCCCAATCTTGCCCAGTCCGATAACGCCCAGCGTCTTGCGGTACATTTCGGTGCCCACGAATTTACTGCGCTTCCATTCGCCTGCTCGCAGACTGCGGTCTGCCTGAGGGATGTTGCGCGCCAGCGCGAGCATCATGGCAACGGTCAGTTCAGCTGCAGCGATGGTATTGCCCTCCGGCGAGTTCACCACAATGATGCCTCGCTGGGTCGCCGCTGCCACGTCGATGTTGTCCACGCCGACGCCCGCCCGCCCGATGATGCGCAGGCGCCTTGCTGCCTCGATCACCTCACCGGTCACCTTTGTCTCACTGCGCACCACCAGCGCGTCGTACTCGCCGATGCAGGCAATCAGCTCCTCCTTCGGCAACCCGGTTCGCACGTCCACATCGCCAGCCTGCCTCAGCACCTCGATACCGGCTTCGGCGATGGGGTCGCTGACCAGAATTCGAGCCATGAAACAAGCCTCCCCTTTTTCTGCGGGTGTCTGTCAGGGGTAGATTCCGCCTCTGGCGGGATGTTCTCCTGCCTGCAGGGCGCTATACCGCACGGCGCATGTAGTCGTTGTAGTCCGGAATCTGTCGTCGGTACTCACCGGTCATCAGCGGCGAGGAGATGATGAAGTCGGCAGAGGCGCGGTTGCAGGCGATGGGGATGTTCCACACCACTGCGATGCGCAACAGCGCTTTGACGTCGGGGTCGTGCGGCTGAGGCTCCAGCGGGTCCCAGAAGAAAATGAGGAAGTCGATCTCCCCTTCCGCGATTTTCGCACCGATTTGCTGGTCACCGCCCAGCGGTCCGCTTTGCAGTTTGATGACCGGCAAGCCGAGCGTTTCCTCTATCAGCCTGCCGGTGGTGCCGGTAGCGTAAAGCGTGTGCTTCTCCAGCAGGTCACGGTTGAACTTCGCCCACTCCAGCAGGTCATGTTTTCTGTGGTCGTGTGCTACCAGCGCTATGCGCTTGGTTTGTGGCATCGCCACCATGTCTTCCATTGCTCTATTCCCTCCCTGAGGGTATTGTAGCACAGGGGGCGTGTCAACGTTCGCGTGGCGCAGATTATGGATGTGTTGTGGGGCGGGTTGCTCGCCCTCGAGTGAGCTGAGTCATGGCGAGCCTGCCCTCAGGCAGGCGAAGCCATCCCCTGCGGGTTGCGCGGTAAGTGGAGGGGATTGCTTCGTCGCTTCGCTTCTCGCAATGACACGGGAGGTGAGGGGGATTGCTTCGTCGCTTCGCTTCTCGCA
>CAKZNX010000190.1 GCA_937132045.1 uncultured bacterium | reverse complement strand
TCAACCTCTATTATGGCGGCGCCGACACCTGTATCGCGCTGGCTACCGGCAGTATTCGCGAGATGCTGCAGTGGCTCAAAGAGCATGGACACCCGGACGACTACGGCATATAAGGAGGTAGGTGCTATACCATGAAGTATGTTCTGCTGGTGCCTGACGGATTCGCGGACGACCCTCTGCCAGAGTGGAACGGCAGGACGCCCAAGATGCGAGCGAACATGCCACACTTGGACGCTCTGGCGAAGCGGGCGCTCATCGGCGCGGTGTGGACGGTTCCGCCCGATATGTACCCAGGCAGTGACGTGGCAAACATGGCAATCCTCGGCTACGATCCGCGCCGTTATTACACAGGCAGAGGACCGCTGGAGGCACTGGCGATGGGCATCTCGCTGGATGAGGGGGATGTGGCGTTCCGGTGCTCGCTCATCAGCACAGACGGCGAACGCATCCTCGACCACAGTGCGGGGAACATCAGCAACGAGGAGGCGCATCCCCTCATTCAGCTGGTGGATGAGAAGCTGGGCACGCGCTACTGGCGGTTCTTCGCGGGCGTGGGCTACCGGCATGTAATGGTGTGGCACGAGGGACCGACCGATATCCAGTGCACACCGCCCCACGATGTGGTCGGGGAGTTTTGGCAGAAGCATCTGCCGGTGGGCGAAGGCGAGCAGAAGCTGCGCCGCCTGATCGAGGACTCGCTGAACCTGCTGGACGACCATCCCATCAACCGGCGGCGTCGCGACGAGGGCAAAGCGCCTGCCAACATGATATGGCTCTGGGGACAGGGGTTGGCGCCCAAACTGCCCAGTTTCGCCATCAAGTATGGCACGACAGGGGCGGTGGTGGCGGAGGTAGACCTGGTAAAAGGCATCGGACGAGCGGCGGGAATGGAGGTACCCAGCGTGCCCGGCGCTACCGGCTATCTGCATACCGACTATCGCGCCATCGGGCAGTATGCCCTGCAAATGCTGGACAGGCATGACTTCGTGTTTGTGCACGTGGAGGCTCCGGATGAAGCTGGACATCAGGGCGACCCGGAGGCGAAAGCATGGGCGCTGGAGCAGATCGACGAACACATCGTGTCGCAGATGGTGGACGGCTTGCGGGAACACGACTGGCGAATGCTGGTATTGCCCGACCACGCTACGCCCGTGACCATCCGCACGCATCGCAGTGGCGCTGTGCCGTTCATGCTGTACGACTCGCGCGAGGACCTTTCGCGGGGTGTGTCGCTGACGTTTGACGAGAGCGCAGTGGACGAAGCGAAGGTGCGCATCGACGAAGGCTGGCGGCTGATTGATCTGTTGTTCAAGGGTAATACACCCTGATGCTTCGTCTGACGGGCAGGGCACAGCAGAACGAGGTATAATACCCGTAGTCTGCTCAGGAGCGCAGGGGGATGAACCTGTTCGAATCGGATACGCCCACCTTCTCCGCCGATGAAATCCTGTTCGGGTGGAGAGACACTTCGCGTCTGGTGGCGGTGGAGATGACCGAAACGGAGGTCATCCTGCACCGGCGCACGCCCGCAGGCACCCGCGTGAGCTGGCGAGAGCCGTTCACCCCGTGGCTGTTAACCACCCAGCCCTATCGCAACATCGAGGCGCAGTGGCGCCAGCTGGACGGCGAAGGCTATTGCTGGATGGCGACATTCGGCTCGTGGAGCGAGTTCCAGAGCGCGCGGATGCAGTTGCGCGATATGCATGTAGAAATGGTCGCCTACGGCAGCCCCGAACGGCAGTTCCTCACCCTGTCGGGCTACACGCTGTTCAAGCAGATGCGCTTCGACGACGTGCATCGGATGCAGGTGGATATCGAAACCGCCGGACTGAACGCCCA
>CAKZNX010000189.1 GCA_937132045.1 uncultured bacterium | reverse complement strand
TGCGACTCGGCGTAGGTGGCGTGCGCTCGCCGTCGTCCTATCGTGGCGAGGTCGTAGCGCTTGCCCCCGCAGATCTGCGAGTCGAATACGCCCAGCAGTGCTGCTGCCAGGTTCTCGTGCGGCGACACGTCCATCGCGACCTTATCGGTGTCCACCATCCAGTCGAGGTCGCGCCACACCTCACAGCCCACTACCTGCTGGGGCTTCGCATCGTCTGGCAGTTCGCGCAGGGCAGCGATGACGCGCAGGGTCACCGCGATGTGGGTGTCGTGTTTGTCCGCCAGGTTGTGCGTATACACAATCTGGGGTCGGGTAGCGAGGAACACCTTCTTCAGGTCCTCCTTCACCGAAGGGTTGGTAGCGTCCTTCGTGGCAGAGCTGGAATAGTCCAGAAAAATCTGGGCGCCGTACTCGCCCACCACCGCCGCCTTCTTCTGCTCCTTCCGTCGCACCACCTGCATCATCTCATCTGTGTAATCTTTGTAGAGGTCGTCGCGAGGACTGCCCGCACCGTTGGTGACGTTCACGCCACAGAACCACTTATCGTCCTGCTGGAAGCACTCCAGGATACCCCGATACGCCATAATCTCGAGGTCGTCCTGATGAGCGCCTACCGCCAGGTGTGTGGTGCGAGCGAGCGCCTCCTCCACAGGAACACCATCCGGCACGAATATCTCAGCACCCGGGTTGTTCAGTTGCATGGTCTATCCCTCCTTCTTGATTTCAGGCAGGCTGGCAGCTGCAATGGACTGCCCCACACGCCGCGCTTTCTCGTCCGGCAAGTTGATCTGCACCTTCGCTGCCAGCTCGGGGAACTCGACTTGCAGAACCTCGCGCGCTTTGTCCAGAATGATGTGTCCACCCTCGCCGGAGGTGACGCGCCCCAGCACCAGTACGTGCTCGAGGTCGTAAAAGTCGGCGTAGTGGGCGATGCCGTAGCCCAGATATACACCGATGGTCTCGTAGACTGGGCGCGTGCGCGGGTCACCGCTGGCGTGCAGGTCCTGGAAGCTCTTCAGCCGTTCCGCCAGCCCCACGCTCTCGTCCAGCGTGATGCCAGCCACAGGCGCCAGCCGGAAAATCGCCTGCTGCGAGAAGTAGAGAGCACCGACACCCTTATCCCCTGACCACTCGTCCGCGGGCGCATCGGGGGAGTAGTCCACCGGCGCGAAAGCGAGCTCATTCAGCCAGTTGGTGATGTTGCCTTCTGGAGTGACGTAGCCCGCTGCCTCACTCGAGCCCATCGCCACGCCGAGAATCGCGTTGACACCGAGGCTCATGGAGCCCGCCAGCGCGGTCACCTCTCCGTCGTTTGCCACCTCCAGCGGCACGCCCCACTCTTTCTGCACTCGCAGGAAGATGTCTTTCGCCCGCGCATTGAAGACATCGCGGGGCACGCCACGGAACAGCGACGCGACCATCACACGGTTGTTGATCCACACGCCCGCTGAGCTGACGCCGATAGCGTCCACCCGGGGCATGCGCGCCGCTGCCCGGTGTAAAGCGGACATAATCTCGTGGTAGTGGTAGCTGGGGTCAGACTGAGGACGGGGATCCCACACGACCTCCTCACTGAACACGTCTTTGCCTTCAATTACCGCCGACACCTTGCGGTCGCTTGCGCCGAGGTCCAGTCCAATCCGACAGCCGTCGAGATGCCTGCCCAGAGCCTTCGCCATCTCGTTAGCAGGCGGCACCTGCTCCGCGTCGGTGATGACCACCTCGAAGGGACGCTCGTAGACGGTCTCGCCCATGAAGTCGTAATCAAACGCCCGTTCGCCCTGACGTGAATAGACCTGTTGGATGTACTCGCCAATCTGCGCGGGACCGCCCAGATGGACGCGGAAGCCGCCCTTCTGCCATAGCAGGAACTTCACAATGCGTTCGATGTACTGATAGTTCTGTTCAAAGTCCGCCGAGCCGGGCGCGAAGACCTCCGTGCGATACACCGAACGGGTGCCGTCGGCGCGCTCCACACCGATGACCATGGGAACAGCCTGCCCGGAGGCTTTAACTTTCTCACGGAACGCCCGGTTCGCCAGCACGGCGGGGCGGAACGACTCATCCAGTGGAGGGACCACCCGAGGCTTCACCAGTTCCATCGTACATCCTTCCCCTTCCCTTCTATGTTTTCGCGACCGTACGATTCGCGAGCAACAGCCATTTTCCTGCTGAAGGTCAGATACGAACGGCTTCGCCAATGACCCTGATATGCTTTCTTTGACACCTCCGCACGACAAGGTCTGGACTCGCTACCGCTCAGCGTGACAGGAGGATACGCTCGTTTGGCTATGAGGGTGTTCAACAACATCTCCGCGGTTGTCGTCTGCGAACCCAACCCCCTGCCCCTTCCCGACGCGGGAAGGGGAGCCTGCGCCTCTACCCGATTCGGGGAGAGGTCGGGAGAGGGG
>CAKZNX010000188.1 GCA_937132045.1 uncultured bacterium | reverse complement strand
AGAAAGCCGCCGTATGGTGACTGCGTGGTATTGCTCCAGAATAGCTCCGCGACCCCGGCGGTGTTCGCCTTCATCTCGATCTCCACTGCCTGATGCGCCACAGCCTGCAGGTCGAGCAGAGGCGTGTATTCAATGATCGGGTCGTTCCCGGTCGTACGAAAGTGCATGGCACGATCGGCGAAACGCACTTCCGCGACTTCGGCGTTTGGGCGCCACACCCACAGCACATCGGAGCTGTCGAAACGCCATTCCAGCTCTGTCTGCCATCCGTTCACGGTTGCACCTCTCCCTGAGCGACCTCGCGCCAGTAGCGCTCTGCCAGAATGATGGCGACGTAGTCATCATAGGGTTCCTCTGGTGTGCGCAGCCAGCGAGGGATCAACCGGCGCCAGCCCCGCGGCGGGTTTTCGCGCAGGTAGCGTCGCCGCGCCTCCTCCGAAGTGTATGCCTCATTTACCACCTGCACTGGCACATCCGGCAATGTATCGTGCAGAAGGGGTTCCAGCATTCGGAAGCCGGTTCCGCTGCCCACCACAAGGCGCAGAGGATGAAACCGCTGATACAGCGTCTCCAGCTCCCGGCTGAACTCGTCCAGTGCGACCACCGCTCGGTAAAGCACCCTGCCATCGCGCTGAACTACCGCCAGCCCCACTTTGCTGCGCCCGGGATCGATACCGAGCACGCTCGGGCTTGTCGAGACCATCCTCTCGCCCCCTATTGCACGATGCGAAACCGCAAGCGCAGGCTATCGGCGGAGTAGGTGTCTGCGTCCGCCACCGCCACCACGTTCACATAGCGCCCTCTGCCTTCCCGCACGATACGGTCCGCCAGATCAGTCAGCTCCGCGCTCGATACTTCGCCCACCGATGCATCGCCGTCAGGACCGATCCGTGGGATCACTCCTGCCTCGATAGCGCGCAGCCGTATCTCGTCGCGTAAGAACTCGATGAGCGTATTCACGATCTCACCGGTGCTGCGTCCAGACCAGATGCGCACGCGGGCAATCTCCTCGTCTTTACGGTATACGAGCCGGTTGCGGTAAGGACGCAGCTCCACCTGTATCGGCTCGCCAGTCACGCTGTTGCGCACCGCCACCGCCAGCACCACCACCGACGCCTCCGAGCCGGCTATCTGCTCTGCCAACACCTCGACGCTCATGGCTTCATCCGCCACAACCTCAGTGGTGCCACCCGCCGGTGTGGGCATACTGATGCGTTTCAGGGGTACATACGCCGTCCGGTGCGCTCCTCCTGCCGATGCCCCTCGTGCCTGAGCCTCTCGAGCGGCTGCGGTTAGCAGGCGGTATATCTCGTTGCGCGCGCTCCGAACCGACAGCCCACCGGGAATCACCCGACGCGCAATCTCCTCGTCTTTGCGCGCCACGATGGGCTTTTCCGTCATTTGTTCCAGTCGCTCGATCAGCCCGCGCAGTTCCGCTTCCCGCGCCTGCAGCTGCTCGATCGTGTCTCGCAGAGCGTCCGCCTGTTGCTGGAGCTGACGACTACGCAGGGAAAGCTGCTCCGTCTGCTGACGGAGCCGTGCCGCCTGCTGCTGAAGCTGGGCGTTCTCCGTGTTCAGTTGCACGTTGTCACTAGCGTAACGCAGGTTCTGGGATGCCAGTTCGGTATTGTTCTGCTGGTAGAGCGCGTTCTGCTCGCGCAGAAACTGTCCCTGTCGCTGAAGCTGTTCGTTCGTCTGCCGAAGCTTCTCACTGGCAGACCTCAACGCGTTGTTCTGCTTCTGCAGACTGCTCAGTTCCCGGCTCTGTTCGGCAATGCGCTGGTTCAGCTCGGCGACCTGCAGCTGCCGTTGTCGCAGCTGTGTACGCACCTCTTCCAGCAGTCTCTGCTGTGACTGCAGCTGGCGCGTGTTAGCCTCCATCGCTCTCTGCTGTTCGCGCACCCGCTGAGCGGATTCTTCGTACCTCTGCTGGAGTTGCTGATATTCCTCGCTGAGCTGGGCGTAGCGTTGCTGCATCTGACGGGATTGCTCCAGAATACGCTCGCCGCGCACGATAATCTCACGAAACGTCTGGGCGGTTGCCAGCACTGCCACGATGGTCAGAAAAGCGATGAGCGAGCCGGTGAAGCTGGTGATGAGCATGGCGGTGTGGCGCGGACGCAGTCCCCACACGGAGATCCGCCGTTTGCCGAGATAGCGTCCCAGCCAGTCGCCGAAGTAGGCGATGAAACCACTGACCACAATGAAAATCAGTCCGATGATGATGGTGCGTACGGGCATATAGACCCCTCCCTTTCGGTATCACCGCTCGCGTCGCCACAGAATAATGACTCCAGCAATGGCTCCCAGAATATCGGGCAGGAAGCTGGCAATCACCGGAGACACACTGCCTCCGCGTCCCAAAATGAACAGATACTGCGCCATTGCCCAGTAAAGGAAGATGATCACGATGCTCAGGGCGAAGCCCGCTGCCGCCGAACTGCGTTGCCGTCGAATGCCCAGCGGCGCGCCCACAAACCCGAACACGAGACTCGCCAGCGGTAGCGAGATTTTGTTGTACAGCTCCACTTCCATCTGCCGGGTGTCCTCGCCCGCCTGGCGATAGCGCCGGATGCGTTCCAGAGTCTGCCGGAAGCTGCGGGCATCGGGATCGGGCACCAGGTCGGTTTCAATCTCGCGCAGGCTCTTGCGGATACCTCCCCGGAGTACCCTGGTGGTAGTGCGTTCGAACTCCGCCCGCACGCGCCCGTCGCCCGTCATCCAGTAGCCATCATAGAGGTCCCACTCTCTACCGCCCAGCCACTTGGCACGGCGCGCGTATACAATCAGTGTCGGATGCCAGCTCTCGGAAGAGGGGGCGAACTGAACCGCGGTCACATCGTACAGGATACCTGCCTGAAGGTCCACCCCTCCCTGCGCGGTGATCAGCGTTTCCACTTTGCCTTCGCGCATCACCGTCTGCGTGATCGGCTGGGCACGCTCCCCAATCTGCCGCAATACCGCGGTGCGCAGGCGCCACATCTCCGCCGTAGCTGGAGGCACCACCAGCTCGTTGAACGCAATCGCCCCGATGCTGACGACCGTACCCATCGCTACGACGGGCGCCACGATGCGCCACAAGCTGTAGCCTGCTGCATGCAGTGCCACCGTCTCGCTCTCGCTGGAGAGCCGACCAAGCGACAGCAGGGAAGCCAGCAGCATCGCCATCGGGAACGTCTTGACCATCACCTGTGGCAGGCTCAACACCACCATGCGCCCTACCGTCCACAACGAAGCTCCTTTCACCACATACTCGGTGAGCTGAAAGAGGCTTCCTCCAGCAAAGAACAGTGTGGTGAACAGCAGCACACCGAACGCAAACGGTCCGATCAGCTCCTGCAATATCAGCCGGTCTATCACCTTCAGGCGCATGGCTTATACGTGCTCGAATTCCTCACCAAGATAGAACTGCCGGGCAATTGGGTCTTCAGGCAGTTTGCTGGAATCGCCCTCCGTCAGGATTTTGCCGTTATGAATGATGTAGGAACGGTCGGTGATGCGCAGGGTTGCCCGAACGTTGTGGTCTGTGATCAGCACCCCAATGCCCAGTCGTTCACGCAGGTGAGCGATGATGCGCTGCAGGTCAGCGATAGCGATGGGGTCGACGCCTGTGAAAGGTTCATCCAGAAGAATGAACTTTGGCGACGCCGCGATGGTTCGCGCTACCTCCACCCGACGGCGTTCACCGCCCGACAGCACATACCCCCGCATGTGGCGCAGGTGGGCGATATGAAACTCATCCAGCAGTTCGTCGATGCGCTGGCGTATCTGCTTCTCAGGGAAGCCCTGCAGCTGCATCACCAGACGCAGGTTATCCTCGACCGTCAGCTTTCGGAACACCGATGGCTCCTGCGCCAGATAACCGATGCCCATGCGTGCCCGTGCGTGCATCGGCAGGCGGGAGATTTCGCGGTCATCCAGCCACACATGCCCGTCGTTCGGGCGCACCAGTCCCACAATCATATAGAAGGTGGTGGTCTTCCCTGCACCGTTGGGTCCCAGCAGTCCCACAATCTCGCCAGCGTCCATCTCCAGCGAAACGCCGTCCACGACCCGCCTGCCTTTGTAGATTTTGACCAGGTTCTGGGCACGCAATCTCATTTCGTACCGTCCTCCCCTGCAGGGCGTTTAGGCTGGATGACCGTTTCCGTGCGCTCCGGGTTGCCTTCCAGCACCACACGCAGGTCTTCCTCACCCAGATAGATGGTACCTCTATCACCCTTCTGCGTCGCCAGAAACTGCGGGTCATCCACCTCCACGAAGATGTTGTTCTGCAGGGTCACCTGGCGGGTGGCATCATCGTACACCACCACGCCAGCACTGCCTTTCGCGGTGCGTCTCTCTTTGGGCTGGACCAGTCGAAAAGTCACACCGCCCTCTGCGCGAGCCTTCGTCAGGCGCGTTTCCTGCCCGGGCTGAAGGCGGGACTCGGCGGTGATGGTGCTGGCTTCCAGCCTGAGCTGACCGTCGGTGCTCTCCAGCACCACGCGACTACCGCTCACCCGTACTACCACGGTGCCGTCCCTCTTGTACTCGGTCACTATCTGCTGATAGCGCGTCAGGCGGTATTGACCGACCTGCACCTGCGCCAGCACCGGCACGCTCGCCAGAGCAAGCGCCACCGTCCAGAACAGTTTCTGCTTCAGGGTCATGCCGATACTCCTGTTACGGGTTTCAGGGCGACGAAACGCTCATCACCTGCATGGCGGTATCCAGTTCCGCCTCCCGCGCGCGGAGACTGAATTGTTTGCCTGTAATCTGCACCTCTCCCCGTGCTAACAGACGGTTTTGACGTGCGAGCCATATCACCTCGTTTGCCTGGAGGCGAACTCCATTTACCCGTGAAACTGCCTCCACACCTCCTCTGGCTTCCACGCGCCACTCCTGCTGAACCGCCCGCACACGCCGGGCACGCAGGTCGGTGGTGGGCTTGCCCTCCTGGTAGAGGACACACCGTACATTATCGAACACGCCGGTCGCGCCAGCCTGTGTCGCGCTCGCCTGAGCGTAGGGTACTTCCGCCTCCCAAACCGGCTGGCTGGGAGTGCCGGGGTCCATCCATCGCAGGCGAAGCTGTTCCGTTTCCACCTGGAGGGGAGGCACCTGCGCCTGCTGTGAAGTGGGCTGGCGTGAAGGGGGGCTGGGAGGTTGGCGTTGCGTTCCGCAGCCTGTTCCGGTGAGCCACACCCACCCGCACAACAGCACAGCAACCATCCTGACGAGATTCATAGCGGGTACATGTTACACGAACGCAAGCGGCATGTGCAAGCAAGGGGGACGAGGAGGCGCGCCGGCTTGTGCGCGCCGGCGCAGCAAGATGAGGAAGCGCTACTTGATTTCCACAGTGGCGCCTTCGGCTTCGAACTTCGCTTTGATCTGCTCCGCCTCTTCCTTGGTCACGCCCTGCTTGACCGGCTGTGGCGCCGTCTCTACCAGCTCCTTCGCCTCTTTCAGACCCAGATTGGTGATCTCGCGTACCACCTTGATAACCTGAATCTTCTTCTCGCCAGCCGCTTTGAGGATGACGTCGAAGGACGTTTTCTCCTCTTCTGCCGGAGCCGCCTCAGCCGCACCAGCAACTGCAACGCCCGGCATCGCCGCCACCGCCACCGGCGCCGCAGCGGTCACACCGAACTCCTCCTGAAGAGCCTTCACCAGCTCGTTCAGCTCCAGAACGCTCATGCTCTTGATGGCGTCGATAATCTCTTCCTTGGTCAGTGCCATGGTTGGACTCCCTCCTTACTTGCTTTAGGCAGATTTCTTGTCGGCAATTGCCTGAACAGTGTATACGAAGTCACGCAGGATACCATGCAGAGTGCCCACCAGTCCCGTGATTGGCGCCTGCACTCCACCCACCACCTGGGCAATCAACACCTCGCGTGGTGGCAGCTTCGCCAGCTGCTGAACCTGCTCTCCGCTGTACAGCTTGCCGCCGAGAACGGCTCCTTTCACGCTCAGGGTGCGCATCTCGCGGGTAGCGTCGGATATCGCCTTCGCCACCGCAGCCTCGTCACCGAGGATGAACGCAGCGGCGGTCGGTCCCTGCAGAATAGCCTCCAGATTGTCGCTGACGATACCCTGCGCTGCGAGCCGAAAGAGCGTGTTCTTCACCACGTGATACTCTGCCTGGTTCTGTCGCAGCTGTCGGCGCAGCTGCGTAATCTGCTTGACAGTCAAGCCCCGGTAGTCGGTGAAGATGACACCTTTGGACTCGCTCAGCCACTGCCGAATCTGGTCTACGCGCGCCACCTTCTGCGGATTGGGCTGTGCTCGCATGTGGTATCCACCTCCTTTCTCCTTCGCGCCCCTGATAAGCACAACGGGGAACCTGCCAGAGGCGAAGGTTCCCCGTACACAACCCCTGCACCCCGCAACCAGCGCGGAGCGGTGACCTGTTGACCGTGTCCCTTGTTCGCCTCGGCAGGTGGAAGCCCCATTAAGCTCTTCACGAGCGCCTGCGTCTTCGGAAATGCCTGCCCCGACGGGCAAGCGGTAAGATTATACTTGAAGATTCGGGCGAATGCAAGGGGCGCCTCACGGAACCCGTGGCGCACTATCGTGCCAGCGCGGCATCCCGTTTCCTTTTAAGATAAGCGACCTCCTCTGCCACCATCTTCACAAACGATGCGCCCGGCGGTGCGGTGAACTCCGCATGAACCGAACACGGTCCCCTGAAACCCTCTTTCGCCAAAAGACGGAACACCTCGCCCCAGGCAACCCCGCCCTGTCCGGCAGGCACACACTCCCATTCCAGCTTCTGCTCGTCGCCGGCAGGCTGAAGAGTGGGTTTGTAGTCTTTCAATCCAACCATCGCGAGATAGGGCTTCACCATCGCCAGCGCAAAGGCGAATGGCTCACCGTTCACCACCAGATGCCCCACATCCAGATACGCCCCGATGGCAGAGGGGTCAAAGTCGCGCAGGAGATGCATCAATGCGGCGGCGTTCAGACCCATGTAGCCCTGACCGCTGTGCGTGTGACAAACCACCCTCACGTTGTATCGCCGCGCCAGTCTCTGCCAGCCGTCCAGCGCTCGACGGATCTTGTCCACCTCCTGCCAATATTGCCCTCTGGCAGGGTCAAAGAGAAAGTAGCCCAGCTTCAGCACACGCACCCCTGCGGCGTCCATAGCACGCAGCAATGGCTCGGCATACGGTGTGGAGGGCAATAACAGGTCTGTCTCTCCGGTGATCGCCTGCACGGGGCAGCCCGCTTCCTCCAGCCGTCGCGCAGCAGCAGGCAATGTCTTCTCCACGTTGTCCGGGTTGACGGGATGCCCGTTGCGCACCGCCAGGTCCCAGCCCTCCGTGCCCAGGTTTGCCCCCAGAGCGATCAGCCCGTCCACATCGTATTGACGGAACATCTTGCTGAACACGACGATGTGCATCTGACGTCCTCTCCTCTCAGTCCAGCGGTAGCACCGCTCTACGCCCCAGCAGTCGTGTTATCTGACCTGCCCGTCGAACGTCCGGCGGCGAGCCGAGGTTGTAGTTCTGGCGATCCATGTTGCGCGCTCGTTCGATGGCACGCATGGCTTCGTCCAGCAACCCTGCCCGCCACTGCACACTGCTCAGCACCACCAGCACCCACGGGTCGGCTGGCGACTGCCGTACCGCTTTCTGTGCAAGATCCACTGCCCTGCGGCGGTCGGTAGCGCACAACGCCTGCCCGCACAACACCCAGGCGTCGTCAGGGCGGACCAGTGCTGCAAGGTCAAAGTAGCGCGCCGCACTCGCCATCGAGCCGACCGCCAGCAACTCGTACCCTTTCTGAGCCAGCGCCTGCCAGTTCAACGGGTGGCGCAACAGGGCACTCCGGAAATGCTCCTCGGAGCGCGGGAAATCGCGCGTCTCCGCGAATGCCACCATCAGCAGAGTATCCAGTGCATCGGAGAAGTCGCTCTGGGAACGCAGAGGAACCAGCAAGCGCAGTGCCTCGGGGGCTTTCATTTCACGCAGGGCGAGGTCGGCACGCACCATGGCGATAAGCGACTCCGCCTGTTCGTTTTGCTCCAGCCCGTTCAGGATGGTACGAGCATTGCCCACCTGACCACGCAGTGCCTGTATCAGCGCGCGATATGCTCCAAGAATCACCTTGCTGGCTGCGCGCCGTTCCGCCAGGTTACAGGCTCGCTCGGCATCCTGCCACTGCCCCGCCAGCAGGTAACAGCGTGCGGCGGCAAGCGCGTTCTCTGGTGTGTTCTCCGCCTGAAGATAGGCGTTCGCGGCCGATTCGAGCCTTCCCAGCTGAGCCAGAACCAGTGCCCGCTCCGACATGCCCTTCACTCCCGCAAGGCGCAGCTCCCCGCCACGCAGGGCGGACTCAATCGCCGCACGCAGCGCGGAGAACCGTTTCTCGTCATCGGTTGTCTGTGAGAAAGCGACCTGCAGGTGTGCCCGAGCGAGTGTGGCAAAGGTCTCCGCGGAAGGGGCGAGGCTCGCTGCTCGCTCGGCGCTTTCCAGTGCCCTCGCCCACTGAGACACACCCAACCACGCCTGTGCCAGCAGGTGGTGCGCCTCTCCGTCATTTGGCATCAGACGCACTGCTCGCCGAGCCGCTTTCACTGCCTCATCCCACCGCTTCGCCGTGAGGTGCTCGCGAGCACTGTCCACGTAGAACGCGCCCCCACGCGATAGCCCGTTGTCTACCACGTAGCGCACATCGGTGGACGCCACGCGGTCGTCCATGTCCACCGCCCGCAGGGTCAGTACGTGCTCGCCCTCCTTTGCGTCGAGGGTATCCCATACCCAGGTGTAGGGAGTGCTGGTATCGGTAGCGACCACAAACCCGTCCAGCACGAACTCCACACGCTTCAGCGGCTCACTGGAGGTGACGCGCACCTCCACCACGTCCGACACCGTGCTGTTCGGCTGAGGTGTTATCGAGAGGCGGGGGGGAAACCACATCGCGCTCGCAACGGCTAACCACAACAGCAGTTTCATCGTCACTCCTCCTTCTCCTCAGCAGGTTCGACAGGCACCTTGACGCGGGCATACCCGCCGTTAAGAAGCAAACTCACGACCACCGCCGGCGCAGGCTCATTTTCCGCCAGACGGAACACCACTTCCGTCCGCTCCATTGGCTTCACATTCGCCAGCACCACTGCTTCCTCGTCCTTCACCATGTCCGGCACGAGGCGTAACGCTTTCCACGTCTGTGTACCAGCGTTCACCACCCGCACATCCAGTCCCTGCTCCGTACGCCTGACCATTACCGCCACGTTCAGCAGCGCCGAGGACATGTCCGACAGCACGTCGATCAACCGCTCGGCGTAACGGGATACATCAGCAAGACCACCATAAGTGGACGATACCGCCCGTATCCCGCTGACCAGAAAGAGCATTCGGTGCACGCCGCGCGCTGCCATCTGCACATCGTTCCGGCGGATGCTGGCACGCACCTGATACCAGTGGCTATCCATCTCCCGGGTGAGCGCTGCAAGCCGGGACAGCACGCCCGGCGATGTCCGGCTCTGCCATATCGACCGCCTCAGCGCACCACGTGTTTCGTCTACTGTTTGGGTGGTCTCGCTGAATCGCAACAGCATACCGGTATGTGCTTCCAGCCATTCCGTGCGCTGCACTCTGCCGTTGGTGCGTTGCACCAGCCCGTTGCGTCGTTCCGCCGTGCTGATCCCTGCGCTTTCTGTCAGAAGCAGTCGCTCCACCGTGTAAATCCCCGAGGGAAGTTCGCCCTCCAGCGTCACCTTTGTTTTCGCCTCACTGTCGTTCCAAAGCGCAATCATCCACGTGCGACCATTGCGCATGGCTGTAGCCCTTATCGACGGGCTGGTGCTCGAGCAGAGCAGCGGCTCTGCATCATCCCAGCCCACCCAGGCTCCCAGCGCGCGGGCGGTATCAGAGGGTTCTGACGCCCCCACGAACTGATGTAAAGGCGTTGCAGGTGCGTCCGCCACCTGAGCCGACCACGACACCCGCTCCTCGGACTGCCCGTGCATCGGCTGTACACACAGCAGACACAGCAGCAGATCAAGCGCGACCCGCCTCATCATCTCGTCCCTCCTCCGGCAGAAGCTGGCGCAGACGCCGCTCGAACTCGTCGCGAGCCAGCAGCACCCGCCGTCCGCAGTGCAAACACACCAACCCCACATCTGCTCCCAGCCGAACCACGCGCCAGCGGTTGGCGCCACAGGCGTGCGGCTTCCGAAGCACCACAACGTCTCCGATTTTCACAGGCAGGATTCCCACTTTTGCCGTCCAAATCTCCCCTTGTGTTCGAAGCGCTCTGCAAGCGAGGACCTGTCGTATGGAGATACGCGCTCCCCACCCGACTGAACTGGACGAGATGCTGGAGCTGATGTGTCGCGCTTTTGAGCTGGATGTTGACCTAACACGAGATATATTTTACTCCGATCCGTTTTTTGACCTGCTACATCGCCGCGTAGTGGTGGAACGAGGCAAGGTGATTTCCTGTCTCACGGTGGTACCCGGTACGTTCGCGCTGGGCAACGCTCGAATACCGATTGCAGGCATCGCCGGAGTGGCTACCGACGAGGCATTCAGACGTCGCGGTTACGCCGGTGCTCTGCTGCGCGACACCATCCGGTGGCTCTACGAGAACCAGTCGCCCCTGTCCATGCTCTATCCGTTCTCTCCGCACTACTACCGCAAGTTCGGCTGGGAGATCGCCTCGGTGGAGTGGTCGTGCGAAGTGCCTTCGCGCCTTCTGCCTCCTTTTTCCGAGAGTCGGTTCGTGCGTCCCCACCGCTCGGGAGACCTCGAACACCTGCGACGCCTGCACGACGTTCACCTGCACAATACCGCAGGCAGTTTCGAGCGGGAACCTGCACGCTGGCAATGGATTCTGCGCCAGAAGTATCACGTGGTGGTCGCCGATTTTCATGGCAACGTGGAGGGATACATGATCTACCACGTGCAGTCCGGGCGCGACCATGTAGAGGTTCGGGAGTTTATCTTTATCACATCGCGCGCACAGCGTGCCTTGATCGGTTATCTCTCCAGCGGCAACCTCGCAGAGACGATAGGAGTATACACACCGGTCTATCGCGTCCAGCAATGGAGCACCTGGCTGACCGACAACGACGACCACCTGCTACAGCAGGTTCAGGGTGCACTGCGCCCCACCTACATGCTGCGCATCGTTCACCTGCCCACTCTGATTGACCACCTGCGGCCGCACTGGCGCAGCTGGAAGGGCGCCATCCGCCTGATTATCGATGATAGCTTCGTGCCGAGCGGGAAACAGCAGGTGATTCTGACGCACCAGGAGCAATCCAAACCGGCGCAGGTGTCGGATTGGGCTAGCGGGAATGTGCAGGTCTGGAGCCAGATTGTGGGGGGCTACCTGGCTCCATCTGAGGCGTACTCGGCAGGACTGCTCACCGTCTCACAACCGGGCGTAGCGGACGAGCTGGACGACCTCTTCCCCAAACACTATCCGTTTACCACTCTGGCGGAGCGGTTCTGAAACCGCTATTCGTCCAGCACGCTGCGCTCGCTTCGAGGCAGAGCCTGGTGCCCACCCCGGATTTGCACATACAAGCCGTAGATCAGAAACGGCAAGCTTACGATGCCTGCGATGTGCGTCAACCAGTTGGCGATGTGTGCCAGCAGAAGCACTATTTTTCCTACAGCGAAGGCTGTCAACAGTACAAGTCCGATCGCCAGGTAGCTGTTCAAGCCTTTCATCGTTGCTCCTCCTTACCCCTGTGCTGTATCCTCTGACACGCCACGCTGTGCAAAGTTTCGCCAGAATCACTCGGCGAAAGCCATCTGGGTTGTCGTCTTTGTTTCACACAGAGAACGCGCTGCCTGCACGATGTGTTCGGTGGACAGCCCAGTCAGCCTGCGCAGAATGTCCATGGTGCCGTGCTCAATGAAATGGTCGGGCACACCGAGGTGCTTTACCTGAACATGCGAAACACCCTCGTGCGCCAGCAGCTCCAGCACCGCCGAGCCGAATCC
The DNA here is from genome assembly GCA_937132045.1 of uncultured bacterium. Lineage (GTDB taxonomy): Bacteria > Armatimonadota > HRBIN16 > HRBIN16 > HRBIN16 > HRBIN16. Next base: position 7,694 of record CAKZNX010000188.1, on the reverse strand, counting down.
ACCGCACACCGTGTTCTCTTCCACCAGCACAAATCGCGGCACGCGATGGGCGTAGTACAGGATGGTGTCTCGGTCCAGCGGTTTCACGAAACGGGCATTCACCAGCGCGGCACGGATGCCTTCCTGCTCGAGCTGCTGAACCGCCGCGAACGCCGTCGCCACCATCGACCCCACCGCGAAAATGGCGACATCCTCACCGTCACGTATCACTTCCGACTTGCCCACCTCAATGGGGCTTTCCGCTGTGCCCCAGTCGATGGCAGGCACGGTGCCCCTGGGATACCGCAAGGCAATCGGTCCGTGATAGCCGACCGCGAAACGCAGCATTGCGCGCAGCTCGTCGCCGTCTTTTGGCGCCATAAGAACGACGTTCGGAATAAGGCGAAGATAGGACAGATCGAAAACGCCGTGATGCGTGGCGCCATCGTCGCCGACCAGCCCGCCGCGGTCCAGTGCCAGCACCACGTGCAGATTCTGTATAGCGAGGTCGTGCAAAACCTGGTCAAAAGCGCGTTGCAGGAAGGTGGAGTAGATGGCAGCGACGGGCACCATGCCTTCGGCTGCCAGCCCCGCAGCGAAGGTCACAGCGTGCTGCTCTGCGATGCCGACGTCAAAGTAACGATCGGGGAACCTCTCCTGCAGTTTCGCCAGTCCGGTTCCGTCGGGCATGGCGGCAGTGATGCCCACCACCTTGGGATTCTCTTCAGCGATGCGCACCAGTTCGTCCACGAAGACCTGTGTATAGCTCTCGCCGCCCGCCTTCTTCTCCATCTTGCCGTCGTGGATGCAGAACGGCGTTACGCCGTGATAGCGGCGCGAGTCCGCCTCGGAGTACTCATAGCCCTTTCCCTTGACGGTGATAACATGGATAAGCACCGGTCCCTGCAGGTCGCGGGCATGAGAAAACACCTCGATGAGCAGGTCGATGTCATGTCCGTCCAGCGGACCGATATACTCGAAACCCATCTCCTCGAAAATGGCGCCGGTGTTCTCCGGGGCGACGATGTGGGTGATGCCATGCTTGAGTCCCCGCGCGTGTTTGGCAAGCAGGCGCGCCTTACCGGGCAGTCCTTCGAGCACCTCTTTCGCGCGATGTTCCACTCGCTGATACCAGGGTTGCGCGCGCAGACGCGACAGGAACGTTGCCAGCGCGCCGACGTTCTCGGCAATGGACATCTCGTTATCGTTGAGGATGACAGTGATATCGGTTTTGGCTTCAGTAGCGTTGTTCAGCGCCTCCAGCGCCATTCCCGCGGTGAGCGCCGCATCACCTACCACTGCCGCCACACGCTCGTCACTGCTGCGCAGGTCGCGTGCCTTGGCAAAACCAAGTGCAGCAGAGATGGCAGTGCCTGCATGTCCCGCGCCCCACACATCGTACTCACTCTCGTCGCGGCGCAGGAAACCGCTGATTCCTCCGTACTGCCTCAGCGTGCCGAACTGCTCCACCCTGCCGGTCAGCAATTTGTGCGCGTATGCCTGATGCCCCGTATCCCACACAATCTTGTCCACAGGCGCATTCCAGACGCTGTGCAGAGCGATGGTCAATTCTACAGTGCCGAGGTTCGAGGCAAGATGTCCACCGGTGCGCGAGAGGGTCTCGATGATGGTCTCACGAATTTCTGCCGCCAGTTGCCGAAGCTGCTCTCGACTGAGCGACTTCAGGTCGGCGGGCGAACGAACGGTGTCGAGCAGTCGCACACCCTGTCTCCTTTTCTGAGGGATTCATTACCTGCATAAGAGTGTACCTCACAGGACGGTTGGAGTCAACAAATCCTGAGGGCGTTGGAAAAGACCAGACCTAACCCCCCACCCCCTTCCCGACGCGGGATGGGGGAGTCCCGAACCTCTCCCCGTTTCGGTGAGAGGCAGGGAGAGGGGTGCGAAAGGGCTTGCGACAGCCTATCTGCGTACAAGTTTATGACTTGTAGGAAATATTCGAAACACCCTCACAAATTCTGCGGCAGGTCGGGTGGCTACACGGGGAGCGCCGTTGCGAGGTGCTTCTTCTCATACATATCCTGATCGGCGAGAAGAAGGAGGCTTGGGTCGCCATCTGTTACCGTCGCCACACCGATGGTGATGCTCACAGGAAAGGGCAGTCCAAGCTGTTCGACTGCCTGTTTGAGACTGTTTTGCAGGCGTTTCGCCAGAATGCGTGCCCCATGCTTATCGGTATCCGGCAGAAGCACGACGAACTCATCTCCGCCGAAACGAGCGGGTACGTCTCCCGCGCGCACCTGCTGCAGCACCTGTCCGGTGACCTGTAGAATCAGGTCGCCGGTCTCATGTCCGAAGGTGTCGTTAATCCGCTTGAACTGGTCGATATCGAGCATCAAGAGCGAGACAGGACGCGGATGCCTCTGCGCGTTATTCAGAATCTGGCGATAGGCTATCTCGAAGTAGAGCCGATTGAACACGCCCGTTAGCGGGTCCTGGTATACCCTCTGCAGCAACTCCGTCTGGGTCTCCAGCACGTCCAGCGAAGAGGCAATCATGTGTACGGTAATGCGCAGCCACTCGGCTTCCTCGTCGCCGAACCCCTCCTTCGATTTGTCTCGCCACAGAAAGACACATCCCTTCAGCATATCCCGCACGGTCATTCCTTCGGCGATACAGTGATGACCGTGCCGACGAATGAGTGCCTGGGAGGCTTGTATCCAGTGCTCCAATCCATCGCCGGGCGACGGCGCATCCCACAGCTGCTGATGCAGCCAGGTGGGCACATTCCCCACAGCGAAGCGGTGCCACGAGTTGTTCCATGACGAAAACCAGAGAAGCATACAGCCGGTAGCCTGCATTAGCTTCCCCAGCCGCCGCAGCGAGCTCTCCACAATCACGCGGTACGCCTGCTGACTGGCATCTTCCGACGGCAGTCCAACGGGACTGTTGCTCGCCTGCAGAAGGCTCTGTGCCAGCCGGGCAAAGCGGGGAAGCAGTCGCTGGTGGATGGTACGCGCTTCATCCGTCCGCACGGCAACGAACACCCGCAACAACGGATATCCAGTGCAGGCAACGGCGAACCTCTGCCCCTGAACCTGCATGGCAATTGGAGAGGGCTGCGGGCAGTCACCGACCGCCTGCTGAAGCGCCTGCATCAGATGGATGCTAACATGACGCACAACGAGGGTATACACTCTGTGCTCATGCTCCACCCAGATCGCTCCAGCACCCGCTCGCACCGCTGTCAGCATGGTGTCGGCGAGTTGCTCCAGCGCTGCAGCCGTTGCCCTTGGCAGAGACGCCAGACGAGGTGGCGATGCGCCCCTCAGCGCTTCTGATGCCATATGATACATGCCGCTCTCATCAATCATGAACGGCTACCTCCTGCAACACCGTGTGGCGCATCGTCCTCATGTCGTGCTGCCAGCCAGGCGACGATGACATCGCGGTGGAAGCGCCAGTGCTTGCCCACTTTGCGTCCCGGCAGCCTCCCCTGCTCTGCCAGCCGATACACAGTGTGCACCGAAATCCGCAAGTAGTCCGCCAGCTCTCTCACACTCATCACTTCAGAGCTCATCTCTTGCTCAACTCGTTTTCGCACTCGTTCACCTGTTCTTCGGTCTTTTTTGCAGATATTTACCGATATTATCATCGGCATAACTGGTAAAGTTCTCTAGGTTCGCTTCTGAAGTAGTGATTCCGCAGCCACACAGCGAAAAGATTCCCTGTTATGCATGTGGTTCTTGTTCAGGCACAACCGCACGTTGCACCCAGTATGCGGCGGATGGCGCAGGCGCTGCTGAGATACCTGCCGGTGTCGTGCGAGCTGCGCTATGTGAGCGAAACCCCGCCTGGCGCCCTGCACTATCGGCTGCCCGGAGCCGCACTTCATGCGTGGTATGTGCTGATGTACAGCAGATACCTGCAAAGACTGGCATCACGCCATCCGCCGGGGGATGTGATACACCTGATCGACCACAGCGAGGCGTTCCTCCTGCCGGCGCTGCGGGCAAGATTGAAGGTAACGTATTGCCACGACCTGATCCCTCTGGTGGAAGAGGGTGTCTACAGCCACCTGCTGAGCCGCTGGATCGGACGCTGGCTGTACAGGAACAGCGTGCGAGACCTTGTGTCTGCTGACGGCGTGGTAGCGTGCAGTCATGCCACCGCTCAGGATGCGAAGCGCCTGCTGGGCGTGAAACCCGAAAGGTTGCGGGTGGTGTACCCGGGAGTGGATTCGGACTTCTTCGTACCTCTGCCGGAGGCGATTCGGCGACAGCGACGGGACCGGTTTCGCCTGCGCTCGCACGAGGTGGCTGTACTGCACGTCGGCTCCAACGCTCCTTATAAGAACGTTCCCACCATCCTGCGCGCTCTCGCGCACATGCGTGAGAAGGGAATGGCATTGCGCTGGTTCAAAGTGGGAGAACCCCTCTCCGCTCCTCTTCAACGGCTGGCGCGGCGGCTGGGTATCGATGAGTGTGTTCACTACGAGTCCGATGTGGACGACGAGCGTCTGCGCGAGCTCTATCAGATATCCGATGTGCTGCTCTTCCCTTCCCTGCGCGAGGGGTTTGGGTTGCCAGTGCTGGAGGCGCTTGCCTGCGGAACACCTGCCGTCATCGCGGATGTTCCTGCGCTGAACGAATGGGCGGGCAAGGTGTGTCCCTCTGCCCCACCATACGATGCACCGGCGCTGTGTGAAAAGGTGAGAGAATGTATAGAGGAGAGCCGTTCGCCTGCCGCTCGCCATCGCCTGCGCGAGTTCGCTGTGCAGTATGACTGGCGCAGGGTCGCCTCTCAGATTGTGGAAGCCTACCGGGAGTGGGAGCAGTAATGCGCGTGCTTTATGTGAATCAGTGGCAGGGGCTGGGCGGGGCAGAGGTCAGCCTGCTGCGCCTGCTGGAGGCACTGCCGCGCACCGTGGTGCAGCCCCTGCTTGCCTGCCCGCCCGGCGAGCTGGCAGATGAAGCCCGCGCGCTGAACGTGCAGGTATTCCCAGTGGCGTTTCCCTCTCTGCGACATGGTGGCAAGCCCGCCGCGAGCGACATCGAGCGCCTGTCTGAAGCCATCGCGCAGAGCGGCCTCGTCCACGCCTACTCCGTACGCACAGGCTGGTTTGCAGGCGCGCTGTGTCGGCGTCTGAAGGTGCCGATGGTGTGGTCTATCCACGACCTGTTTGCATCTCTGTGGCAGAAAGTGTGGCTGCGGATGATCGCCCGGCGCTACGCCAGCGCGGTGGTGGCTTACTCGAATGTTCTGCGCGAGCAATTCGGTAGAGGATTGGCGCCTAAAGTTTATCTCATCCCGCACGGAGTGGATGTTCAGCGCTTCGCGCCCGTCGACGCGTCTCAGCGTGCCGAGGTACGCCGCGAAGTGGACACTCCGCCCGACGCGCCGGTGATTGTGCATGTGGGAAGGTTTATGCCGTTCAAAGGTCAGCACCTCTTCCTGCAGATGGCGCAGATGCTGGCGCAGGAGTACTCGTGCCGCCCGGTCCTCTGGCTTTGCGGTGACGACAGCATGGGTGACCATGATTACGCCCGTCGCGTGCAGAAGATGTCAGAAGATGTGCGTGCTTCGGTGCGGTGGTTGGGCTTTCGGCGCGATATTGCCCGCGTGATTGCCTCGGCAGATGTGCTGGTACACTGCAGTACCCATCCAGAGCCGTTCGGGCTGGTGGTTCTGGAGGCGATGGCTTGCGGTACAGCGGTGGTGTCAGCGAACGCAGGAGCGCCCACCGAGATCATTCAGCATGGACGCACCGGACTGCTATCGCCGCCCAACGATGTGCCAGCGCTCGCTCGGGCAGTGCACGACCTGCTGACCGACGGCAGCTTGCGCTACAGGATAGCCATCGCCGCACGCGACCAGGTGTGTGAGCACTACACCCTGTCAAAACATGTGGAACGGCTGCTGACACTGTATCGTGGTCTATTGTAGCCTGCGCTGCCAGCGCTCGAAGTGTTCGCGGGCGATGCGTTCCCAACCCTGACGCACTAGGTTCAGCCCGAACATATACAGCTCGAACCGTTCGGAAAGACGGCGAAACATCGGCGCTTCCTGCCCCCATTCGCCCTCATCAAACGTGGAGACGATGTAGTACGACCTTTTACCCTGCTGGACGTAGTCGATGAGCGCATCCTTGCTGAGAGCATGGCGCAGGCGGGGCATCGCCTCCGGGTACACGCCCGACCAGAAGAGCGTGACGTCGCCGATATGCCGGTGTACCTCACGCTCGCGAAAGAAGGAGGTAGCGTTCAGAAGCATATCCCCCTCTGCCAGCATCTCCGCAACCTCGCGCAGGGGCTTACCGCGAACGTCCCGAACGCGGTATACGTTGTCCATGTGCGTAAAATCGGTCAGCAAGTTCACCATGTAGCGCAAAACGTCGGGCTGGTACTCCTGCAGGACGCGGGTGAACGCCTGCTCCACGAGTGTGTCGAAGAGCTGTCGCAACGGATGAGCCTCTGAAATCGCCTGTGGCATTGTCTCTCCCTCCTGCCTGAATCCCCGGAGAAATCTTGCCACACTTGCTCTGTTCTATTATACTAAGACCGGTTAGGGGATGGTTTCGTTCCCCGCGACGCCTTGGGGGCATGGGCCGATGTCTCGCAATGGAAAACCTGACGACCAGCGCGCCGTGGAGATGCCGACGTGGATGATTGTGCTGGTCATCGCGGTGATGCTTCTGATTGCTGTGTTCGCGTTCTGGCACAGCGCGAAGGTCTCGTACGACTCCCTTCCGCGCAACCAGTCTGCAGTAGCGCAGTGAAAGCGGGTGCTCCTGCCTGAGCAGGAGCACCCTCGCGCATCCTCAGCGCGGAAAAAGATTCTCCGCTGTCCCCTGCACAGAGGAACCTTCCGTGTGTGGCGAACTCGTTAATAAGCACGCACCGACGGAGGCGGACGATGAAAGCCTGTTTCAACACCATCACCTGCGGAGCGGACAAACCGCTGGAGGTCACGCTCGACCTGCTGGGCAAATATGGCTATGCCGGCGTAGAGATAGAGGCAGGACGAATCGACGACTACCTCAAGCGCCACTCCCTGAGCGACCTGAAGCGACAGCTGGCGCGAAACCGTCTGCAGGTCGCCGCGATCATGGCGTTTCCCTTCTTCGCCTTTGACCTGAACCAGCAGGAAGAGCAACTGCGTCGCGTCGACCAATACGCACGCATCGCCCGTCAGCTGGGCAGTCAAACGCTGTTGTGCTTCACCGCCGATATACCCCCGCCGGGTATGGGCATCGCCGAAGCCATCGAGCGAGCAGGCAAATCCGCACAGCGTTACGGCGAGGTCAGCGCACAGCACAACGTGAAATGCGCTCTGGAACCCATTGGCGGTACGCCCTTCATGCCCGGTCCGCGGCAGGCGTTGGCAGTCGCAGCAGCCTCCACCAGCCGCCACGTGGGCATCATGATGGATACCTTCCACTACTACAAGTCCGGCGTTCCACTGGAGGAGATACGCAGGCTCCCGCGTGAACAGCTGCTCATTGTACACGTCAACGACTGCATCGACCTGCCGCGCGAGCAGCTCAACGACAGCCATCGCGTGTACCCGGGTCACGGAGTCATCCCTCTGGTGGAAGAGTTCCGTATTCTGAAAAACGAGGTGGGCTACAAAGGCTTCCTGAGCATCGAAATCTTCAACCGCGACTACTGGGCAGACTCGCATGAGAACGTCATCCGCAATGCGAAGGTAGCGCTCGACGCCGTGCTGGCGAAGGTGTAACGAAAGGAGAGACA